>CAZDTF010000001.1:0-26462 GCA_964508325.1 uncultured Nitrosopumilaceae archaeon
AAAATTATGATAAGGTATGTGACAAAAAATATGTTATGCAAGGAAGTTGTAATGTTACTGGAATGGGAAGAATTCTTCAACCACTAAAAGAAAAATATGGGAAAAAAATAAAAAGATTTGATGCAACACTTCTTCGCAGATGGGCAGATTTAGAAGATTCTACAACCGAAGTAAAAGACTCGATTGAATGGACACGTAAACCACATCATAATGAGGATGTTAAAAGCTATATGGGCAAAGATACTCCCTTGTTTATACGTGCATTCAAAGTGCCAACAAGACAGATGCATGTACATTTAATGGATATTAGATTCAACGAAACAGCTCCGTCAACATCAGAAATTGTAGATCTTTTCAAAAATGAATATGGTATTGCTACTTTGTATACTGCTAAAGGAACAAAAGATATTAGAGATTTTGCTGAAACCACAAAGTTCAGTTTCAAGGATACCAATATGATCCACATACATGCAGATATGTTAGAAGTGCAAGATGATGTTGTAAAAATCACTTATTCTGATGATCAAACTGGAATAGTAGTACCTGAGAATCATCTTTTACTGCAAGCAATGTTATTCAAACGAAATCAAGACGATGCATTCAAGCACACCGAAAAACTGTTTCATATGGAAGAGAAAAAGAAGATTCTAGAGGAACATTTTGCAAAAAAGTAAATCATATTATTTAAAAACTATGCATTCTAACTTAAACCAGATAAGATTCTAAATTGGGTGTTTCAGACAAACAGGGTGCTGCAAAAGACAGTGTTAGTGTTCTTAACAGAGGCCAGCGGGCAGCAAGGCAATCGGTAATAACCCTTGCAGCTATCGGAGTAGCCGAGCTTATTGTAACTCTTTTTACTGGAAGTATTACCCTGACTGCAGATGGATTAGATTCTCTTGCCGATGCCATGATTTCGTTTATTGTTTGGTTTGGAATCTTGATGGTAAAAAAACCAAGGAGCGATTTATTTCATTTTGGATATCGCAAAGTGGAAGTTTTAGCGGCATTCATTGCGGCGATAATTATTGTAATTTTAGGCATCCTTATCACATTACACGCAATTAACGCATTATACAATCAGATGGAAATGCGTTATCCAGAGATCACGATGATAACACTTGCAGCTGCTGGTGGAATTTCATTACATAGAGCTTTTGTCATAAGAAAGGTAGCTATAGAATCTAATTTAATATCACTAAAACTAGATGCAAAAAATTCAATAAAAGATGCTACCGCGTCATTTGTTGGACTAGTAAGTATACTTGTGGGCACGTATTCTACTTTCAAATTCATGGATGCAATTGGTGGCATGATTATTGCAGGATACATTTTCCTGATGGCGTATACTGCAATTAAAGAATCCACATTGGTTCTTATAGATGCTGTCAATGATCCACAAATTACAGACAGCATAAAAAAAATAATTTATGAGAAATTTGTTATACGAACGAAGGATATCTATTTGAGACCTGTCGGTACTGAATTTAATGCTGAGATACACATACTCTTATCAAGTGAAACTAGACTTGACGAAACAAGTAAAATAGTTAAAACAATATCCGATACAATAAAAAATGAATTAGATATTACCCGTGTAGTTATAGTCCCAGAACCAGAACCTTCAAACTAAGTTCTGGGCGGATTAGCAAACTTGTTTTGAGAATTTTTGTGATAATCTACTGGGATACTTGCATCTTTTTGCCTTCCTGTAAGAATTCCAACTACAGTGTCGTCTTTTTTAATAATTTCTTCAGCAACTAATTTTTTAACGCCCGCAGGAACTGCACCGGATGCCATTTCGCAATCAAATCCATTCAATCCAACCAGTGCCATTCCGTCCAACATTTCTTGATCAGATACTTGAGTTACAACCCCATTTGTGAATTCAAGTGCACGTAAACCTTTGAGAATATTGGCTGGTTTTGCGATTTGAATGGCAGTAGCTTTAGTTTTTGGTCTTATCCCGTTTTTATCCAAATGAACATAATATTTTTTAATTATTTCGACATCAGGTTTTCCTTTGCTCCAACGAAGCTTCGTATTCTCAAATTTGCCATTATAAAGTGTGTATAATGTATTTGCGCCCTCAGAATTAACTACAGCAATTCGCGGAATTTTTTTTATCCATCCCCACTCATAAAGTTCCATAAGGCTTTTGCCACAACTCGATGTGTTTCCTAATGCACCTCCTGGGTATACAATCCAATCAGGCGGATTCCAATCAAGATGTTCTAATGCTCTGAACACAATTGTTTTTTGCCCTTCTATTCGGAACGGGTTGACAGAATTAACTGTATATCCACCAATCTCATTTGCTTTTTGTAACGAGGCCGAAAGTGCATCATCAAAATTTCCCTTTATTTCAATCACTTGTGCACCAAATTGAAATGCTTGACTTAGCTTTCCTGGTGCTACTTCCCCTGAGGGAATATAAACATCACATTCGATATTTTCGTTTGCCGCATACATTGCAGCAGATGCCGAAGTATTACCTGTAGAAGCACAGATGATTTTTTTTATGTTAACTAATTTAGCATGCGTTATTGCAGTTGACATTCCGTTGTCCTTGAAGGAACCACTCGGATTATATCCTTCGGGTTGAAGCCAAAGATTTTTGAGTCCTACATAATCAGAAACCTTTGACATGTGATATGGTTTAGATAATCTTCCTTCAGATCCATCTAAGGAAACAAGGTATTTTGAACACTCTTCAAAATTTTCAGTGTCGATTTGACAAAAATTTAATAGATCCCTGAATCTCCAGACTCCACTTTCATTAAAGATGTTATTTGCATGATTTCTTCTTTTATAAAATACATCTTTAAGCAATGTAGAAGGAGCAGTTTTGTATTTTATGTCTAATAAGTGACCACGATCACATTCTATCCTGATATCAAAGATGGGATATTCTAAACCACATGTGGGTTCAATACATTTTTGCAAAGCTCCGGACTGCAATATATGGAAACTGTAGAAAGTACTTATTTAAATCTAGAGAATAACAGAAGAATATCTAATTAATAAAATTTGATATTTTTGATGTATTCATTATCATATTGTATCATATCATTTTGTGAACTTATTAACGGGAACTACAAAACTAGATTGAAAATAAAGTAATGATTTAGTATAAAATTTGAAAAAGAAATAACCTATTTTTTTGGTCCTGATCTTGTGTGAAAATTAAGACAGCATTTGCATTCTTTTGCAATACATTCACTTTCAGAAACATGCCCGCAAATGCCACACTCACAATGAGTTTGCATGTAAATCAGTGGATTTTAGATGATATAACCCATACGGGGGACATTTTCCTGATTTATAACTCAATAAATTATTACTTTCTTGATTTCTTGGCAGATTTAAGTGCAGATTTGGCTGCTTTTTTGGCAGATTTTGCAGCGTCTTCAGTATGTTTTGTTTTTGCTTCATCGGCTTCTTTTGTTTTTTCATCTACTGCTTTCATTATTGATTGGATCAAGCCATCTAGATCACTGTCCGATACGATCGGTTCAACAGCAGTCGCAATCTGATTAATTGTATTTGATATAGCTGAGCTCACCTCTTCAAAACTCTCCGGATCCTCGTATGCAGCATTGTATAATGCTTTTAGACGTCTTACGTCCATTAATAGTTGGTCAGTCATGGTTAAGCGGAATTTTTTTCCATTAACCGTGATTTCCTGAATTATCATGTCTGCACTCTTCATTCTACTTTCATAAAGGTTTCTGTAAACAAACAACTAATAACAGAATAGTTGTGATTTAATAAAATTGAATAGAAGAATAGCAGAAATGGCTCAGAGATATTTTGCAACAGGAGTCAGTCTGATCACATCTTCTGGTCCATATGGACAAAATGTTATGGCTGCAGAATGGACCATACAGATTTCATACAAACCAATGCTTATGGCTATCTTTATTCATGAGAACACTGTAACTTTCCAGAATATCAAAAAAACAAAGGAGTTTGGAATAAACGTATCCTCTGAGGAACAAACAATGGCAGTAAACATAGCTGGTGGCTACTCAAAAAAGGAAATTGATAAATTAAAAATCAAAAATTCTTTTAATATTATACCATCAAGAAAAATAAATTCCCCGATGATTTGTGGATGTATCATAAATGCTGAATGTCAAGTGATTACAATGAAAAAACTTGGTGATCATACCATGATTGTCGGTAAGGTGACTGCAATCTCATATGACAAGTCAAAAAGACCACTAGTTTATCACACTGGTAGATATTTTCGAATTGGTCAGATAATAGAATCCTTCAGAAAAACAATAAATGTTGATAATGCAACATTTGATTGGTTTTCTATTGAATCTGAAGGTAAATTTGTGCTAAAAGGTATTTGTCTTGTAATCAAACTCAATGATAAAATTTTGGTTTTAAAACACACTAGAAAAAACAATTCATACTTGACAATCCCATATGTCGTGCCTAAAAGAGGGATTGAGTATACGAAAGCTCTTGATTCTTATCTAAAAAAATTAGACTTGAAGGTAACAATAAACAAGGTTCCGGTACTCAAAAGATTAACCTTAAAGAACAAAAAGAAAATTCAAAGGATCAACCTTGTTTTGTTTGAAGGCAAATTAAAATCAGACTCTAAAAATTACATATGGAGATTCATAAAGTCAAATTCGTTATTACATGAATTAACGGATTAGATTACGATATAATCTAGTGCTACTGCGTCACTAAGCAAAAGCGAATGTCGTGTACTAAGTATGTAACCATTTTTAACATCTGTTGTTTGAACCCATCTGTTTGTTGAACTATAATGCCTTTTTTCTTTCATTTCTTTTTCAATCTCTTTAAGATCAAACTCACCTTCTTCAACCTGTTGAGTCTGAATGTGCTTTATGGTTAAAAGAATTTTTTTGACCTTTACTCTCACGCCAAACCTCCACACATGATCTGGGGTTTCATCTTCTACTTCTAGTAGTTTTAATTTGATTTCTTTAGTACCAAATGCATCGTGACTTATTAGACTTCGTTCGTCAACAAAGTTCTCGAAGCTCATTGCATTAAATCAGGCATAGTCATTAAAGAAGTATTCGATATTATGATATCCAGTGTTTTGATTTGAAAGGCATTTGATAGTTTTCTAGTTCAAGCTTTTGTCTTTTCCCATTAACAAGAGCGTATGTTTTTCCTTCATACGTACAAACACAGTCTGTAATAGGGCTTGATTCATCCCATGTTTTGTAAAACTCTCGAAGTTGTCTGTGTTCATATTTGCCTGTCCCTGTTCTTTTCTTTGAGAGAAATTTGAAGGCAAGTATCATCTTTCTTGTTTGATAGAGCTCAAAGGTATTAATCCACTTTAAACATCGTATAATTTGATCATATGGAACATGAAGTGTTGTCCCAGTTCCAGATTTTGCTTCGATGGTAAAAATTGTATTTGCACTAGTACTTACTGCCAAAATATCCGGTAGTGCTACGCTTGGGGAACCAAGTCTAAAGGCCTTCCAGCCTTCAGCAGCATTGAATCGTTTTACCAACGTATCTTCCCAATTATAACCACGTTGTCGTCTTGTCCTGGCTATTTTTTTATTGGCAATGTCATGAAGTATATTGTCTTCTTCATTTTCCTCCTTAGATTCTAAAATTGGTATGTAATTTTTATGGCTTAGCATAATCGACTTTTTTATAGAATTTTTTCTTTTAAGTGACACCATATCATCCAATCAATTTTGTCATATAGAACTCTGGTAATTATGTTAATACCTAGTAAAAAAACTGTTTTTAAGCTAAATTAATTGGTATAATCCCAATTGAATTATTTGGTTTTACATATCTTATAATTCCGGGATATATTTTAAAAAATGAATTAGTCAGGATTAATATGTGCTGGTAAATTACTACAAAACATGTCTCATGAAGAATCGATTATAACCTACCTAAAATACAAAACATATGAAGATCTTTTAAAGGTAATTTTATATTCTTCTCAGTCAGTCTTAGGCGCAATTCCGTTATTATATCATATTAATTACAATAATCAAGAGGTTGTGTTTATTCAAACGGGTGGTGTAGGGAGCAATACAGTTCACTACATGTTACCAAAGGAAAAACCAAGTAAGAAGTTTATTGAATTGAAGAGATTAACAGGGGAATTTAGCTTTGTTGATAAAATAGGCAGTGATGGAATGTCACTTTATATCCCAATCTTAGATCTCGAAAAATCAACTTTAAAATTTCCATAATTAAGTAACCCCCAAGCTAGACTTTGTGGATGTTTAGTCATCTTAATTCATTAATCTGTCATAATTTACTTTTATTTTATGGCAATGGCAATCACATGGTATGGTTAGACAATCTTGGTGTTTCGTAGATTTGCATTCGATAGCTATGAACAAAATAGTTTACTCCTTTGGCAAAACCTTAAAGTGTATGTGAAAAAGCAGATAGCTTCCAAAAATCATCAACCCAATCCACAATGCAACTAGTATTGAGGATGTGTTGCTATCCAGATTTGATCCAGAATTATTTTTGCTGACAGGATGACTTAATAAATTATGGGAGTTATTCGCTAAAAATTTGTTTCCTACTATTCCAAAGTTTATGTTAGAATAAAAGGAAAGGTAGGAAAAAACCGACATTGTTGTGACAATGCCAATAACTAAACACATTATTACCACATAGCGACGTTTGGAGATAATTTTACTCAATTATATCAAAAAGGCTTTGTTTTTGATATAACGAGTTGTAAGTGTTAGAAAATCACATACAGGTTAGATCAAATTTTTAGGATTTGTTTGGTCGGAAGTTTTTTAAGTGAATTTGTGGCGTCCTGATTTCTGATATTTCTGTGGGTTGCAAAACCCAATAAAACCAAGAAAAATGACATTATTTGACATATTAGGTGAATGAGATTTGATTTAAGATTATTAACCTCTGGCATGATTTCCAAATATGGGAATCACTTCAGATATTGGGAGAATCAAATTCACATCCCCTACAACTTTAGGATATCTAGTTGTAATTATTGCTGCTACCCTAGAAGCTCTTCGGCAGATTCTATCAAAAGCATTGTTAGTACCAAGTGATCAGGTAACTGCAGAGTTAAATCCAGTTACTGTCTCTTTTTTCATTTTTATTATTAACGGATTATTTTTTTCACCACTTACCAGAAATAGTGGCTCAATTAGGAAAATCAAAAGAAAGGATTTATTTTTCTTAATGTTAATAGGAATTGCGGAAAGTTCAGCGTTAATTACCTACTTTCTTGGATTACGTGACTCCACTGCACTTAATGCATCAGTCCTTAACAACGGAGAAATAATGTTTTCAATTTTGTTAGCTGTTATAATTTTCCGCGAAAAGTTTCAAAAAATGGAACGAGTTCCTTTTGCAATGATAATAATCGGAATGGTAGTTTTACCGATTGGTTATGACTTTTATGCCAACGGAATAACTATGACGAAGCTGGTTTTTGGCGATATTTTGCTTCTCTTGGCAGGACTGTTTTGGGCCCTTGATATCAACTTGTCACATCATATCAGTAGCAGATTAGGTTCACAACGAATAACCCAAATAGCTTCTTTTTTAGCAGGATTGTTTGCTTTGTGTTTGATTTTAGGTTTTCAAATTCCATTTAAAATTGATATAACACACATACCGTCTATTGCAATTGTTGGTATTGTTAGTATAGGAATGTCTACGGCTCTTTTCATTACAGGGTTAAAATTAATAGGAGCAGTACGAACAATCCTGATCTATTCCATAAATTCAGCTTTTGGAGTAATTTTTTCTGGTATATTTTTGCATGAAAATATAACCATTGTTAGTATCCTTTCTGTTAGTTTGGCTTTCCTGGGAATTTATCTACTTAGAAATAGATTAGGCAGTGGTGGCCAAAAATTGACGGTAGGGGACAAAGAAGCAAAGCATGATTAGTTTTAAGAGATTATGCGAAAGTTGCCAGCATCAAGGGTGCTGCACAAATTCCTCTGTCCCATTAGTATTCCCAAGTGATTTAAACGCATTAAAATCCATTGGAAAGTCTGGAGAGAAATACTTACAACTAGTTACAATAAAAGATAAAAAAGTATTTGCCCTTAAAAAGAAAAATAATTCAAATGTTTGTATTTTCTGGGACGAAAATAAAAAAATGTGCTCAATTTATGAAAATAGACCATTTGATTGTAGAGCATATCCTTTTGACATTTGTCTAATTGATGGAAAATACCATTGGATAGTGTATTCATGCAATCCAGATAGTGATTGGCACTGGAGTGAAAACTATTTACAGGCGTTAGAAAAAGACATGGAATTAAACGAAATTTTTAGCAATATTGAAACTTTTGCTAATAATACAGAATTAATTTTACCACGCGAATCAGAAAAAACTCCATACACAATATTACGTGAAGTAAAATATAAAAAACCTGATGAATGAATTTAGCAAGTTTTCTATTTCAGGATATACTAAGGCGATTGAAATTTACTATATTAACTCAGAGTACTTTGGATGGAACATAGGCTCCTTTTATTTTTTGTAACCTTTCCAATCTTTTCATAACGAAAGCTGTAGTTTCACGAACTTCAGGGTTTGGGTCCTCTAGGCTTTTGGATATCAAGTCTTTAGAATCAAATGCGCGCATCAACCCCAAAGATTCTATTGCTTCATGTTTTGCAATCACACTTTTATCATTTAAGGCAGTTTCAACCAAATCTGGGATTTTCTTTCTCATGTTTCTAGCAGCAATTTGGTAACATGCTTCGTGTTTTACAACCCCATTGTTATCGTTCTTTAATACCCATGCCATAAGATCTGCAACTTCATCAAATAATGGAGTATCGGGATTCATTTCTGCTATTTCCCCTGCTAGCCATACTGCATCCCAACGTAAGGATTCATCAGGTTCATTTTTTATTATTGATATGCATTTATCTAGCCGTTCTCTAATTGGAAGATTTCTTAGTTTACCCTCATCAAGTATGATATTGCTCATTTCCAAATATGGAAATGCTATATCCGTAAATAAGGATTGTTATTTCATCATGAGACACACTACTCGATTTAACCATCATTATCCTATACTTGTATAATGTCAGGATTAGACACACTTATTGCAAAATCGTTAGATTCAACAATTAAGGAAAATTTAGGTAAAAAAACCTTAGAAAAAGTTGAACAGAGACTCTTTGAGCGATATGGTATAAATCTTACACAGTCTATTGAAGATTTTACTAAACTTGATAGTGTACTAAAAGAGTTTTTTGGTGAAGGTGCAGAAGGACTAGAAAAACAATTCTTGGAAAATATAGTCAGAATAGAACAAGAATCAAAAACTCAAAGCCCAAATTGGGTTGCAATAGAAGATGCTTCTCTTGCCAAATTAATTTTAGAATCATTTGGAGATGAAGACAAGAAAAACATTCTAAATTCTGTCTTAGATGAACCCAGGATCATTTCAGACATTCTAGAAATCTCAAAAATACCACAGACCTCTGGTTATAGAAAAGTCAATTCTTTAATTGATAATGGTCTATTAATAGTTCAAGGTCACATTACTACACATGACGGAAAAAGGGTGAGTAAGTATAAATCAATATTTGAGAATGTAACAATCAATATTGAAAAAAATAAGGTGGTCGTCAAAGTTCTACTTGCTAAAGAGTCAATAGAAAAAAGCTCTGTAATTCAAGTAGTCCAATGTAGATGATCACAAGTGCTGCGTTGGAAAAGGCATTCTGATAAGCCAGACATAGTACCTGAAAAGCTAGAAAGCCCAATTGATCCAAAAATACTATTACTTATTTTTGGGATAGTAGTATCATTTCAGATTTATTTGTATCAGGCTTTTCCAAAACCAGATGATGCTTCTCATCTGATTGATGTCATTTCTGTCATCAACCCACTGATCTCTTCAATTGCCGCATTTATTGTAGTTAAGAAATATTGGGGATCGCGTGTTTTTGGAAAAGCGTATCTTGCTTTAGCGATAGGGTTTACCATGAATTTTCTTGGAGAGACTGTTTATGGGATCTACGACACTTTGGGTTATGATACAAGTTTTGGCCCCATGGATATACTCTTCTATGCATTTTACCCGTTGATAATGGCCCATTTAATATTAAATATCAGGTTTTTCAAGCCAAAAGTTGGAATTCTAACCAAAGCATGGGTGATAGCCATCCCAGTTGCTATCACATTAGTTTATTCAATCTTGTCATTTCAAAAACAGGGTGAGGCTAACTTTGCTTTCTATACTGGCATGATTTATGTAATCTTAGGTTCAGCCATTTTATCAGGCACCATGTTAGGAGCAAGGGTATTCAGGCAAGGTGTACTAGGAATGTCTTGGTTTGTTCTATTGATTGGTGTCATACTCTTAACTGTAGGTGACGTATGGTATTCATACCTGGATACGTTTGATCAATACACGTTGACTCACCCAGTGAATTTATTTTGGTATGGTGGTTACATGTTAGTTACTTATGCATTATACAAACATCAAAAAATAATTTAATTTTTCTAAACACTATTCTAATTAACTAGCTAAAAAATACAGTATCACAAGTAACTGTATTTCTTTTTTATTACTTAACGCTACATATCTAGTAAATGTGTTCCCATTTTTGGCAGAACAACCTTTTATCTGAATTAATCCAAACAACAATTAATAATGTTACGAATAAATACGACCCAAAAACAATGCGAACTCCCTCAAAAAAGCAATCAACTATCAGGTTTTTCATTAGAAGAGTCCAGCTTTGACACAGTACATGTGATAAAAACTATGTTGAAAATCATTAAAATAAAATCAGGAGATAATATGGACGAAGAGACCAAAGCCCAATTTTCAAAGATTACCGATGCTGTTGTACAAATGGTAGAAGAAGCAAGAGAATAATAGAAACAATCACATCTATAGCCAATTTTTAGTATGTAATTTCTTAAGACATGCAGACATCTAAAGAGGATCTAATAGATCAGTCTGTTACTCATATGACAAGCGACATGGCTAATTTTTCTGTAATAGGATCCACTCTAGAATCCAAATCATATGATTATGAAATGTTGCTAGAAAAATTGAAAAATGAATTATCTAAATTTGGATTAACTTCAAACCAATCAAAAGTCTTCTTGTTTTTAGAAAAATATGGTCCAAGTACAGCAACCCAAGTAAGCAAGACTTTAAAGGTCCCAAGAACAGAGACGTATCATCTTCTTACCCACCTTCAAAACAAGGGAATAGTATCTGCTACATTTCAACATCCGATCAAATTTTCAGCATTGTCACTTGACAAAGCAATAGGAGTTCTGATAAACACTGAAAAAGAAAGAGTAAAAACTTTAGAAACTCAGGAAAAAGGTTTGGTTGATCTTTGGAACACTATTCCAAATTTTAAGATCGACCAAAATGATTCTAAAGAAGGTAAATTTCAGATGCTCCAAGGAATAAATCAAATGACTGGAAAAATAAATGAAATGATTACCAAAACAAAAAATGAACTCCTTATCTTAGGATCAGAAAAAGACTATATGAAGTTTTATCATTCAGGTTTTTTGGAACTGATCACAGACTCTAAAGTGGAAGCAAAATTGATCACATCATCATCTAAAAAAACAACCTACATCTACGATCAAAAATTAATATCCAAAGTAAAGAAGATGCCAAGCAAAATTAAAGAAAATCTGTGCTTTATAATAAAAGACGACAACGAATTGCTTTTATTCATGAAAAATGTGAGTGAATCTCCACAAAATGTTGTAGCAATGTGGACTGATTCGACTTCAATGATTTACACGATGAAATTGCTTTTTGGCTATATCTGGTCAAACTCTAGACATATACAATAATGAAGGAATAAAAACCAACATGGATTTTGAAAAAAATCAATTAAGAAAAGCATTAGTTAGTCTTGCTGTTGAAAGAGTGTTAATTGATATTGGAGATCCAGTTTACGAGAAAGTGATAAAGCAATTATCCAAAGACTATGATTGCTATTTGCCTGATTGTTATGAACATCCAGAATACCTAAACAAAGTTTTAAAGAAACTCTTTGGGAACTCTTTTGTCACTATTGTAGAAGCGATAAAAAAAGAACTGGAGGTTCAAATGATAGAAAAACCCATCGAAGTCTTTATCAGTACAATAAGTGAGTAAATTTGCAAAATAATTTTGAGAGATTACAAGAACAGAAGCTACTATTCACGTGCCTTATTATCACAGGTCTTGGAATACTAATAGCTACATTTCTTGGAAAAGAAATGGTCAAAACAGTGACTGATCTAACATACGTTCCAGTAGCTGGAATGCTGGTTGTTTTATCGATAATTATTTCAGCAAGATTTCGAAAAACTGGAAATCATGGCAAAGCTTGGCTATTATTCTCAGGCCTTGCAATTTCATGGTTTATTGCAGAAACAACTTGGATCATTTATGAACTTGGATATCATCTTAATCCATTTCCATCGCCAGCAGACGCATTTTATCTTATAGGATATCCGTTTTTATTTTTGTTTACGATACATTACCTCAAACCATTTAAGAAATTAATTTCAAAAAAATTAATAATTTCTGCTTCAGTGATTACGATATCAGTTCTAATTCCAAGTTTGTATATGACAATTGAGAACCATTCAAATGAAAGTGGTTTTGGAGTTATTTTAGGCGCAATTTATCCAATTGAAGATTCCATAGTTCTTGTTCCAGCAATAATTGGTATTGTTTTATTTTTTAGAGGTGAAGTAAACTTTTTGTGGACACTATTGTTGATTGGAATTTTGTTTGAAGTAATAGCAGATACGGGATTTCAATATGTCACACTAAATAATTCATATTATACTGGTCATCCCGTAGACATTTTATTCATATGGTCATACATCATGTTTTCATTTGGTGTTTATAGTCATATTAAGATATTCAAAAAGGAAAACAGAATAAAAGAATCCAATAAATTTGTATGAAAATCTGTGTCAGATTAATTAAAATATGTTATAAATTCTGAATTTTTGATGACATGCCAAAACTGCTTTGTTTCAATTGGAAAAAGAATTTTTCTTTACCGTCATAATCACACTTTACAAGCTCAAGTTCTTCTCCTAGTATAGGCTTTTTTAATCCTGTTTCTAACTCGCCCATTATTCTAATTGTATTTTCAAACTCAGCTATGCAAAAATGTGTATCTTCTTTCGTTGAGAACTCAATTAACTTTCCATTCCTTGATACTTGTCTCCATATTACGTTACCAAAACAGATGCTACAGAAATCGTATGGAGGCCAAACAAGCTTATTGCATTTAGGACATTCACTACACACAAATTTGCCATTTTTTAGTTCGTTTTCAAATTGATTCATGATTCAAAAATAAGGACAGTCGATGAGGTAGCAGCTGCTGACATGTTTTGAACTAGTCCAACTTTGGCCCCATTAATTTGACGCTTTCCTGCTCTACTTTGAAGTTGTTGGCCAATCTCTACAACCTGGGCTATTCCAGTAGCTCCTAAAGGGTGTCCAGAACCTATCAATCCACCTCTAGGATTAATTCGCCTATCTTGCGTTTCATACAAATTTTTAACAAATTGATTCCCTTTTCCTTTTTGAGCAAACCCAAGGTCTTCTACTTCCACAATTTCACATATGCTAAACGCATCATGAACTTCGGCAACATCGATATCAGTGGGTTCCTTTTGTGACATTACATATGCATCATTAGCTGCATGTTTAGTTGATTTCATACTAGTAAGATCCTCGTTTTTGGTAAACCCAGCAGAGATTGATTTTTGACCTACTCCTGTTATCCAGACTGGGCAATCAGTGAATTTTTTTATGGTCTCTTCTGATGCAAGGAGTACTGCAGCAGAACCACTACACGGAAAAGAACAATCTAAAATGCGTATATCCTGAGTAATATTTTTTGAATGCATGATTTCATCAACAGAATATTCTCTATCAAAATAGGCAAATGGATTTGCTAGCGCATTTTTGTGATTTTTAGCAGATACAATTGCAAGGTCTTCCATCGTAGTACCATATTTTCGCATATGCGATCTAGTAAACATTGAAGACCAATATACGGGATGTTTGTATTGACCTCGTGATTTGTCCCATTCTAAAACCAGACCCGGATTATCAAATTTTTCTGCGCCAACTACCAAGGCAACATCTGCCAAACCTGAGGTAATGTATGAAAAGGCAGAAATTACACTATTTGCACCAGAATTGCACAAACTCTCAACTGAGTGAGATATTTTTGGTGAAATTCCTGCAATCTCAGACACTATGTTTGCCAAGTATTTGCTATTGTCATTAGTTGAAGTAAGAACAACACTTACATCATTTTGAGTCAGGTTGGAAGTGTTTTCAAAAAGTGACTTTATTGAAGATAGCATCAGAGACGCTATGGAAACATCCTCTTTGTTGAATTTTGTGAGGCCAAATCCGCCAATGGCTACTCTTCTCAATTTTTACTACCTGATAGCGTAGAGACAAGTAGTTTAAAGGATTTCGTAACTTTGTCTATTGGATTAAACTGTATGATTGGCAACGAAACACCAGCTTTTACGAACTTTTCTAGCTTTTTCTTACAATCTTCTGGAGTACCACAGATAGTAAGAGAATCAAGCATATCGTCAGAAACTAGTTTGTAATTTGTATCAAGACCAGATTTTTTGTATTCATCATATATGCCTTGCACTTCTTTTGCAAATCCATTTTTTGCTAAAAATTCTCTATAAATTTTTCCAACCGACACATAAAATGCAAGTGTCATTTTTGCTCGATGTATTGCCTTGTCTTCATCTTCAGATAGGCAAGTAATGAATTGACTAGATACATCAATTTTTTTCTTCGTTTGCATTTTTTGTATTGTCTTTTGAAGTTCTGAAATGGGTCTCAAGTAGAATATTACACCGTCAGCAATTTCCCATGATAACTCAACCATTTTTTGGTTTATCGCAGATATATAAATTGGGATTTTCTTTCTTGGTGGCTTGATCAATAATGAAAAATTTTTTAGATGAAATAACTTTCCATCATAATTTGCTTTCTTTCCAGATAATATCAGATGAATTATTTCTACATATTCACGCATTCGTTGGACCGGTTGATCAAATTCAAGGCCATGCCAATCTTGTACAATAGGCTCACTGCTTGTTCCCAATCCGAGTATTAATCTCCCGTTTGATAGTGTGTCAAGAGTTGCTGCGCCCATTGCGATAAGTGACGGCGTCCTAGAATAGATGTTGATTATCGATGAACCAATTTTTGAATTTTTTACAATTTGTGACACTGTACCAAGCATTGATAACCCTTCCATCCCCCAAGTCTCAGGAATCCAAATAGAATCAGGATTATATCTGGATAAAATTTTAGCACATTCTAATAATTCATTTATGGATAACAGTGACCCTAAGCTATAAGCAACTCTCATAGGTTCTCATTTTTTAAATATAAAATTCTCATAGCCATACGAATCCATGTCATTTGCACATTGTTCAATATCTTTGTGAGAGTCTATTGAGCGCCAAAAAGCCTTCACATATTTAACAGCAAAAAGAGATCCTTTTTTTGCAAGTAATGGAAATGTAGTTTTTTCTATATTTCCTTTTTTTGGAATGTATCTAAGTATTTCTTTCGTCAAATAATAAACGCCAGCATTCATCCAATAATCTAAAATTTCAGGTTTTTCTTCAAATCTTTTTACACTGTCATTAGTTAGATGTACAACACCAAATGATGTCCTAAGAGGAATTATCGCAATTGAGTTTGGATTTGTTTTTAATTGTCTTGGATCGAGATTTGTAATTACATCACCATTTATTACAAAAAAGTTTTCGTCGTCGATAAGATTACTGGCTTTTTTTATTGCCCCGCCAGTACCAAGCATTGTTTTTTCAATGGAATAATCAATTTTTATAACATTTTTTTTTGGTTTAAGATAATTTACTATCTGATCACTTTTGTATCCTGCACAGATAACAAACTCGTTTATGCCAAATTTTTGGAAATATCTTATCTGCCACTCTATTAATGGGATATTGTTTATCGGAACAAGTGATTTTGGCACATAATCTGTCATTGGTTTTAGTCTTGTACCTGCTCCACCTGATAAAATGATGGCCTTCATAGATAGTTGCTAAGTTTTTTACAATTAAAACATTTGCAAAACAAATTTTTGTTAAGTCAATTCAAGCAAAGAAGGTCTGTGAGTTTTCATAGGTTTATTAATTGTAGACAGAACAACAAGACTATGGCATTAAAGGCAGCAATAATAATGTCGGTTATTTCAATTGCCATGCTTGCAATTTATGGAGTAGATGTCATGGCTACAGGTCCACAAACTGGAAACAGTAATGACAACCAAAAAGCTGGCTTTCTTCAGATGAATTCATCTGCTAGAGGATCAATTTTTGGCATAGTTCCATCTGCCATGTTAATAATATCATTTTTTATTACAAGAAAAGAACCATCAAAAAAGCTTGGAATCTTAATTATAATTGGCGGTGCATTAATCATCATTGGAACTGCCGTAATTCTTGGTATGCAAGGAGCACAACTGCCAGATAGGGCAGTACGCGAATTTGGAGCTGTACTTGGTATAGGAATAATCATTACAATTTTGGGAAGCTTGAAGATAAAAAAATCCACCAAAGTTGCAACCGCTTAATGAGCATGCCTGCATGTACAAAATGTGGTCAAGATGCAAAAAAGACATACAATTGTGAACATACAAGCGAACAAGAATACTGTGTCGAATGTTATACGGAATTACATTATTACCTGACAGAACCAAGCCCATAAAATAACCCATATCTATCTTATTCCCAGAAATGGGAATCTGCATGTCTACAAAAATGACACGCAAGTATACAATAAAACCAAGTTATTACACATCTCATGCAAGTCTTAAAGGAAGAGACAGGACCATTCGAATCATGGTATCAACAACATCTGAATACGCAAAATCTATCTACAATTCCTAGTTTAATAACAGATGAAAATCTTGGTTTTGCAGATATTCAATCGATAGAATTTAATGTCACGCAGCCTAACAATGAGGAACCTACTACCAAAAATGAACCAATTAACAGTTCTAAAATAGCAATCCTAACTGAATCAATGGTCAACAAAGCACAAGAAGTGATTACAAAGTTTGAGCAAGATAATGATGAACATATAGTCAAGATAACAAAGTTGATGATTGACAAAACTCAAGAGCGTTTGGCAAAGTTTGAAGAAATAGATGACATCAGATATAACTTGGCATTGAAGCACCAAGACAGATTGGTCAAAGTTAGATTTGAATCACTTAAGAATGCAGAAACTGTATAAAATCTATTTCGATTAGTATTATCAGCAAGATCTGTAAATAGATTTTATAAGAATTAATGCAAAGGTAGTTTGATTTACTAGTAAAGGTTGTATTATAAACAGATATTCCCAAAAATGGAAATTAGGGTGTCTTAATGAGATACACGCAATCGTACAATAGAGAATTGATGTAACTCTTTCTCATATGAGAAGAGGTCGAAAAGGTTCCAGACCAGGAGTAGCTACGATAGTTACTACTGCAATAATGCTTACAACCGTTGCAATCATGGGCAGCGGGGTTGTCGTATGGGGCCATTCAAACATTTTTCAAAATGAAGGTGCTATCGCAAGATCTTTTTCTAATAACGTAAATCAAATTAATGAAAATCCAATAATTGAAAAAATTTGGTTTTGTAAAATTCAAAGTAACTGTCCA
Organism: uncultured Nitrosopumilaceae archaeon; assembly: GCA_964508325.1. GTDB lineage: Archaea > Thermoproteota > Nitrososphaeria > Nitrososphaerales > Nitrosopumilaceae > TA-20. Next base: position 17,722 of record CAZDTF010000001.1, read on the forward strand.
AGTAAACCAGTCCCAGCAGTTAACATCACTTTGAACAATCAAGGCAACGTAGGTCTAAATGTAACACAAATACAATTTAGCACTTCAACCAAAACCACCCAATATCATTATAGCAATCAAACAATCATATCACAAAGAACAGGATCAATATTAATTCCGTATGCATATAGCAGTAATGTACTTACCAACATTCAGGTTACTACTGCAAGAGGTACAACAATTTCAACACAGGCATTACCACCATGAATAATGGAAATGAGACAAATATTGTAAAAGCATTTTTTAAGAAATCTAAACCATATCTGAAAGACAGAGCGTACCATAGTTACAGAAGAGGAATTTCAGGCGTACTTGCTGCAGTAATTATGCTTTCAACTGTTTCTGTAATGGGTACAACAGCTGTTGTCTGGTCTCAAAGTAATCTACACACTAGAGAACAGGCCACAGGTTCGCTTTATTCTAACATCATAAATAAAGTTAAAGAATCCCTTATACTGGAACATTTTTGGTACAACACCCCTAGTCAAAATCTTAACGTTGTATTGAAAAATACTGGTGAGGATGGCCTTCATATTATTCAGATCGAAGTTGATGGTCCTACTCGTCAAATCACACCCATCATCAATGGAGGGATTGTTCCAAACGGAATTTACATGGGAGTAGTTCATTATTACTGGCTAGGAGACCCACTTGAGGTTTATGTAACAACAGACAGAGGCTCAATATTTCATTTTCACTTGGGATCCCCAACAGATGGTACGTTAATCATTAAGAAGGTTTCAAAATTAGGCAACGGCAATTTTAGTTTCAATGGTGACTTGGGAAAATTTAATGTAAATACGACAGGTTGGAGTACAGGAGCAAATCTTTTGCCAAATGGAAGTTTAATCATGTCTGGAGTAATTCGTGACTTTAATGGAACAGATCACCGTGGGGGTAATCCAGACTTCGAGAGGCCATGTCTGCTATTATCATGCCCTTATGGACTTCATGCTGGCATTGTACTCCCAAACCTTGGAGCTGATCATGAACCAGTTTATAACAATCAAACCAATTATGTATTTAATAATGGATTTACGACGTTTAACCAATGGTATCATGATTCCTCATTTGGCATGAAGAAAAATTTGAACATTACACTTAACAAACTTCCTCCAAATCCTCCCAATCCTACAACATGGACTTACAACAATACTAGTTTCTTTCCTATAGACAAACAGCTATTTTGCCAAGGCAATTTAACTTGTAGCTATAGTGATAAACAAATCCCAATATCCCACTATCATAATTATGGTTTTACCTACGAGGTTCACTCTTCGTTTACATACCAAGGTGGAGAAACTTTCTACTTTAGTGGAGACGATGATGTGTGGGTTTTCATTAACCATAAACTTGCCCTTGATTTAGGAGGAGTACATGCCTTAGCAAAAGCTGTAATCAAATTGGATCAAAATAAAACTCAACTTGGTATTACACCTGGAGGCACCTATGACTTTGACTTTTTCTATGCGGAGCGCCACACGGTCAGCTCTGATATGGAAGTTACCACCTCTATCCAGCTTGGTCAAAATGGTGTTGGAACCACAAGTGCCTTCTTTGTGGACCCAGGAAAATACACCATAAATGAATTGGTTCCCAACGGATGGACTCTAATAGGCAGACAATGTGATAATAGTTATACTCTTCCAAATTCCACTGAGATTACAATTACAGTACCAAAAGGAGTAACCACCTGCACCTTTACGAATACACAATAGAGTTAATTAGAAAATGAAACATCATAACACAATATTTGGAAAAGGTTTGAACGATAGAAAAGGAATAAGCACCATAGTAGGAAGTGTGTTTTTTATTATAATTTTCACATCAGTTGCATCCTACGTACTTTATAGCATGAATCAAATAGATCAATTTGGAGTAGCTGTTATTGGCAAAGGTCAAGACAATATAAACAGAAATAGCGAAGCGTTTGAAATCACGGGTGTCACTGAAGACAATAACAAATTCAACGTTACCATACAAAATACAGGTCAACTTCCTGTAAATATAACTAGATTATGGATTCAAAATAAAACAGATCCCACTTGGCCTACTACAAAATTCTCTATAAACCAGATTGTAGCACCAGGACAGACTCTTACCAAGATAGGTGAGAATCTTCAACTTACTGCAAAATCTTCTCAGGCATACGATATCTCCCTGGTGACAGAAAGAGGAAACACTAAAGAATTTCTGGTAAATTCTGCTAGTCAAAAACCTCTTTATCTTCAGCTTTTTGTTTTACCTGATAAGATCTCATCAGGGTTTGATACCACATTACTACTTGCAGTTACAAATAACATGTCTAATAATGGGATTTTGACAAATCTTGTGCCAAATGCTACTACTATTAGAGCTCCTCTTGGTGCCACTGTAACGTGGGTTTCAGGCCCAGAGCCAGCAGTATATCCGATATTGCAAAAAGGAGACACCGCGTATTTCAAATGGATTTATAATATTTCTGGAAACAGTGGGCAGGGAATTAATTTTACTTCATCGCTTCAAAATAGTTATCTTGGAAATTCTGTCTCAAGAAATGCTACCATTACTCAGATTCAAGGGATTCCAACCGTAAAAACCGTTATGGGTGGAGGATTAAATGGTACAATATCTAGTAATGTATTAAATTATTTGAAATTTTTTGGAGATAGCAAACCAAGTACAACTTATAATCTAAAAAGCATGATTATGCCGATTAGTGGTACGTTCAAAAACTTGTATGTGAGTAAAGTAACTGGTTCTGGTACTGCTACTTTGACATTATACAAGAATGCTGTAAGTAGTGGAATAACTTGTACCACTGGAACATCATGCCCGGATACAGGACATTCAGTAAGTGTTAATGCTGGAGATACAGTTGCGATGGCAATACAATTTTCAAATTTGGTACCAAATGGAGACGTTACGTTTACTGTAGAATTTGATCCTAATTAAAAATTAGATTATAAAATTTAAATTGACTCAATTAGTTATTAAATCACTTTGACATTGTGTATTATATTAAAAATAATGTCTCCAAATAAAAGTTGAGATACAAACCCAGCTGTTATGTATAACATATACGGTATGCCTGGAGTCACCCAAGTATCTGGAGTGGTGCTAAATGTAGCATTTTCTGCGTGACGAAATGAAAAATCAAGCTTTCTAAGATTCCCTTCCTTTTTTTCAATTGGAAAACTATATTTTGGATTTTTAGCACGATATCCAAGAAACATTGCTAGTGTCTTTTTTAGACTAGTTTCCTCAAACCCCTCAAAAATATTTTTGTGCAAAGAAATAGCTATGATATTACGAATAAAATTCCCAAATATTGGGATAATTGAAAATATAGCAGCATTTGTCAGGATGGTAAAAGGAGTAATTATTCCATGAGAGAAGCTTGCCTGAGGGGCTAATGCTGCCAAGACTATCAATCCTAATGCATCTGCGCCCCCAAAAAGACCAGTTCGCCAAATGACTATGGCAACTGGAGCAATAATTAAGGAGAACCCACTAGATTTTAGAGAATCAAGCTGACTTGGTGAAAATATAATTAATAAAACGGCAACGGCCCCAAAGGCAATCCACAAAATGTCGTGAATTTCTCGCTTCCAGATATCCCATATGGAAGCAATTGCTAACATGATGAGGGCTGAAAAGATCTGTAAATTATGGATGTCAAAGACTAATTCAGCCATGCTATTGCCTCATGTTTCTTAGATAAATTGTGAGATCTCAAAAAAAATTACCGTACTACCTGAAATATTTGAAGCTTGGTTGAATAATAGTATGTAATATTTTGTTAAGACTGTTATTATTAAATAATACTTGGATCAGGAAAAATTTGTTTTCGTTTCCAAACGATCTTTTTTAATTTTAATTAAATTTCATATTTCCAAAAATGGAAGACCAATCTTATATTCTAAAATGAAGAGGTTAAAAATATGAAACTATTTGCGTCATTACACAATCCTAAAAGTCGTAAATACGGAATATATTATTCTGTAGTTTTAGCAAGTATATCTTTAATTTTGATCTTGGAAGCCATAAATCTGGTTCATCTCACTATTGGGGAACACTTCAGCACTTATTTTGAGGGGTTTTTTTCTCTGTATATGATTAGTCGCCATAATATAGGACAAACATTTTTACAAAACTTGAATTATTTGGGATTATTTCAAAGTAAATAGTCTATTTTTCGCGTAACTCTGTTATTCGATCCTTTATTCCAGATACTTTTTCCATGATACTGATTTTTTCTGTAATTCCATCAAGCATGTTTTTCTTTTTTAGAACTATAATGCCTCCAGCTGCAGCAGCTGCTACGGGAATCACAAGAAACATAGGGTTAATGCCAAACAGACTAAATGGAGTAGGCGTAGGACTCGTATTTGATGCGGTATTAGAACCTGTAACTGGAGCCAAAGCCGCATTCACATTTATTGTTTTACTCACAGGTGTAGTACCGAATGCTGCTCCTGATACTGTAGCCTGAACGGTTATCGTTTTAGGGTCTTGGGAAAGTAATGAGATTTTTGCGTTACCATCTTTATCTGTTAGAGAATCCTTGCTCTGTATTGCGGCACCAGTCACACTCCAATCTACCTTCATCCCATTCAATGGAACGCTTTTATACATTACATTTAAAGAGGCAGTAAAAATCGTATTTGGGTCTACATAGTCATTTGAAGTAATACTTGCTTCAGGAGTCAGATTTGTCGAAACAACATTGAATTTTGCCAGTGGAAGGTCACTTGTTAACACAGCAAGTTCAGCTGTACCACTTTGGTTAGATTCAGCATTAAATAAAGAGTAATAATTTCCCTTTTTTATTACAATGCTTTCCGGAACATTCAAAATTGCAGGATCACTTGAAACAAGCTTGAACTGCGTGTCATCTTCTAGAAACACAGGATTTCCCTGAACATCAAGGAGCTGAATGGAGAAGGTATTTTTGAAATTAGATAGAATCTTTTCTGCATAATCAATAGTGATAGATGTAGGTTTGGAAGAAAGACTCTTAATGGAAAAACTAGTTGCAAAATCTCCCCCAGAAACAGAAATGGTCGAATCGCCTATTTTTGATGATTTTGAATTTACTAATACAATCGAATCTCCTTGATGAATTGTTTTAGACTCTGTTTGAAGAATATCTTTGGGAGAAATAAAAGGCATCATATCTTTGGGGAAATAATTTGGCACCCCATCTTTTGTCATATATAATGCAAGTGGAAATTCATTATCTGTCAGTATGGCCGGTAATAATGAATCTGCAACAAGCGCAAATGAATTTGTGGATATTGTCGATATAATAGTAGAATATGTTTGTGGTACAGTTGGTGGTTGTGTTGTTACAACATGTAATGATGGTTGAACTGGTGCAGTACTTGCTACTTTGCCAAATACTAGTGCTGATCCTGTTCCTCTGCTTATAATTACTGGATCAATTGAAAGTGTTTTAGTATCAGAAGAATCTATTTCTATTTGAATATCTTTATTAGCAACAACTGGAGGACCTGGATAAACAATACTATCGTTTTCTAAATGTATTATTCCTATCAATTCATCTTGTCCAGTAGCCAAAATTGGCAACACATCTAAAACTGCAGTATGGTCATCAAGTAATGGGCCAGGGGTGGTTTGCATCTGTACAGCTGGTGAAATAAGATAACCTTTTGTTGATAGCCCAACATTCCATAGACCTCCCATCGACCCCCAGGGTTCAGCAATCCAACCCTTTGTTCCGGCAGTTACTGAAATTTGCGTGTATCCCCAGTACGATCCTTTCTTAATTACAATTGGAACATTGGCATCCACTGGTGGATTTTCTCCACTGGTATTTATCATTGCGATACCACTTGAATTGCTAATTTGTACTGGCAGAGTAATATCTTCTGTTGCTTGGATTGGAACACTTCCCTCTTGAAGCTGAGCTATTATGTATCCGAAAGAGTTCTGATAGCTATTCAAAATTTTTGGAAAGACATATAATTGAATTGTTTTTTGAGTTTCAGCCGTACTAACAGTTACCGTACTACTTACAGTTGCCATAGATGATGCCGATGCCGATATTTGTGTAGAGCCATCCTTTTTTATTTCAAATTCTCCAATTGCAAAATAACCTCCCGCTTTAATAGTAAGTTGAGTATTTTGTAGATTAACAATATTGCTATCAGTTGTTAACGTGATAATGGTGTCCTGCCGCGCTTTTATTGGAATACCAGCCTCATTTGCCAATTCAACTGCGATATATCCTTTTTCATCTCCATGAGTTGAGAAAGTATTAGGGGTTGTTTTAATCAAAAGTTTTGAAGGTGCCTTGTTATCATTAAAGACTGTTACAGGTACTTCTAGAGATGCAAATCCTGGAGCGGCAAGAGCAATCGTTGTAGTACCAGGATTTAATGTGTGGATCTTTACTGAAGTTACAAAACTATTTGGATCTTCTTGAACTTCTGATATCTGAATTATGGAAGAATCTGAAGATGTAGCTATTAATTTATCAACGTTATGCGGTATACCGTCTCCTTTGGCATAGACTTGTAGAACTATATCCGTATTCTCCATTATTTTGTTTGGCAGAAATCTGAAACCCAATTCACTAGGAGTTTGTGCATATGCACCTGTGGAAAATACAATAATTCCCATTAAAACCAAGGTCAATACTAGTTTCAAATCAATGATTTGTATCTAAAAAAGGGATATAAGCCGCTGTATGACTCTTTGAATAACATACTTAGGTTGGAGTTGTTGTCTTAAGGAGTGACCCTACATTGAAAAGATGTAATTGTACAATATCTATTGATATCATTGTAATTATAACAAGAACCAACGAAAATAGAAATCCTCCTGAAAATGCACCTTTTGTAATTTTACCAATAAATAATCCTGCAAGCCAAGCTTGTACGATAACAGCCATAGAAACAAGATCATAGAAAGACTTTGTTTGCTCGACATATGTATCGCTTAATTTTTGTTTACCTAGTCGTGATTGTTCATTAATTCCTGCGAACGAGTCTATAGTTAATAGGGTAGTAAACCCAGTTATGGTGATTAACATAAAACCTACCATAATGTATGGTTTTAGCATTTCGCGCTTGTTTTTTTCAATGCCATAGATTTTTTCACTTGTGTCTGCTAATGAATCAAGGGTAGATACATTTCCTCCACCAGAAGTAATTATCTCAAACAATATTCTAAAACTGACAAGCACTTGGAAATTCTTGACCTCACTGTAAAGTGAGTCAAAAATATTATTCATGGGTATACCCCATTCTAATTTATTTGATATCGTATTTGCAATTATATTAAATGATCTATAGTCTTTTCTCTTACACGCTCGTATGATGCATTTTTCTGGACCTAGTCCAGCCTTTCTTGCCTCTGTAATGTCTCGCAAAATTTGTGGTGTGGCAGTCTCCGCATCCAGATTTTTAGTGTATTTTGTTCTGAAGCGTAGAACAGGCCATACTGACGCAGCCACCAATCCAATTCCAACCATATAGGAATTAACATGAAAGCTAGAAAGGACATTGCTGAGAATCAGAATTGTAGGAACTAATATGCTTGGCAAGGCAAATCGAAGTATCTTTTTTACTTGCAATTCACTAATGTTGGAATAATTAAACATCTGTGCTAATTTGATAAATAATAGTGACATTATTGGGGGAAATACTAGTATTTGGTAAGGTGGATTGAAATTGTCTGTTGTACTTTGTCCAAGATTTACTGATAAAGGATTGGAACCTATAGCTGCGACTAGAATGAATACTGCTAATATCACTATCTGCATAGTCAGATATGCATGCACTAGTCCACTTATCCTATCTATCGATCCTTTTTCTTTGGCCTCAAGCATTTCAAAGGAACTAGACATCCTGCTTTTCAGATAATTGATTACATTCCCACCGCTCTGAATTGCTGATACATAGCCTGCAAGAAAATCTCCAAGTGCCCTGGATGATGATTTTTCTTTTGTCTGACTCAAGACGGTAAGTGGATCTAGTCCAAGCATGTCTACTCGTTTAATAATTTTTATTGATTCCTGGCGAATGGTAGGCAAAAGATGAAGATCTTTTATCTTTTGGAATATGGAATATGGCCCCATTCCACTTGTTGCAAGCAATGTTACTATAGTAATAAAATATGGCAATTCTCTTTCTATCTTCTTGGCTTGTTTTTTCTCATGCTCTGCCAGCTCAAGTTTTTTTAAGGACAACATATTACTAGTTACTCTCTTCTATTTTTTTCATTATTGATTCAGGGTCTCTATAATATTTTCCAACTAGATCTGAGACCTCTTTATAATTTCGAATATCATTTTCAACCATCCATTTCAAAATTGTGATTCTTTTCTGATGTTCCTCCAAAATTTGTTGTAAATCTCTTCCAGTGGCATCTGCCATTTTCTGAAATAATGTACTGGACTGAAGATTATCTGCAAAGTAATCTGATTTTGGATTCCAGGAAAATGCAGAAAATGCCGGTGCACCGTTAATAATTTCAGAAATCATTGTTGTCCTTCTACTGCTTTGCCCTGTAGTATTTTCTTTGATTCTTTTGATTACTACGGCACAATTCATCAATGAAATATACGCAGGAGGAATGTCCATCGGTTTTTGTTGAAGTCGTTTTATTGCAGATTCCAAGCTATCTGCATGCATAGTGCATAGTCCACCGTGTCCTGTAGCCATAGCTTGAAACATAACATATGCCTCAGAACC
>CAZDTF010000002.1:0-22754 GCA_964508325.1 uncultured Nitrosopumilaceae archaeon
TATCACGATTAATTCGTCAAATGTAGGAAATGAACACATTGAGGATCTTGATGTGAGGCCTAATGATTCCAAAGTTCTCGATGTGTTAAGTGAAAACAATTCAAACTATACTTTCAGAGGCATGATGAGAAAGCTAGGAATGCATCAAGAGAGCTTGTCACGTTCTCTACAACGACTACATGAATTAGATCTAATCGAAAAATCTCAATTAGGATATAAATTAAGTGAAAAAGGTGCTTACCTTACAAAAGAAGAGCCTAAATTTAAAATTTCATACACACCACTTCTTCAAACTTATGTCCCTTCAAACGTACGTGCTACAGACATTGTTAGCAGCATGGCAGGGAGATGGTTCAAAAATCTACGATGGATTGGCATGATTGAAAGCCAGGCGGATACTGTAATGCAATGGAGAAATGAATTTGGTGCATTTGAGTTAAATCTTCGAGTTTCACCAAATTATATACAAATAGAAACAAATGCGGCAAATGAGAGAGATAAAGCAGATGCCATGATTTGTGCATACAGAATCATCCAAGAAGTATCCAAACTATATGGCAATCAGTATGGCGGCTTTACAACAGTAAACCACCCCAGATAACAAACCAGAAAACTAACTGTGACTGATTTTTTCAAGTAATGGTCAACTAATAGTTGGCAGTTTATCATATGGTTAATGACAACAATAGTTGGAATTAAAACAAAAGAAGGGGTAGTTCTTGGTTCTGATAAAAGAGCAAGTAAAGGCTTTTTCATTGGATCAAAGATAACGCAAAAAATTGCAAAGATAGATGATACTTTGGCAATAGCTATTGCTGGACAGCTTTCAGATGCTGAGTATCTGATCAAAGTTGCAAAAGCGGAAAGAAAGTTAATGGAATTACGGAGAGGATTCCCCTTGGATGTAAAGGAATCAACTAGACTTATTGCGAATCTGGCGTATTCAGGTCTTAGAAACTATCAGCCATACTATGTCGAATTACTAGTAGCAGGAGTGGATCAAGAAGGTGGACATGTCTTTGTTGCCGACATGAGTGGTGCAATAACTAATGAAGATTTTGCGGCCTCAGGCTCTGGATCTCCAATAGCTTATGGAGTTCTTGAGAGCGTATACAATAAGGAGATTACTAACGAAAAGGCAAAAGAGATAGCCAGCAAGGCAGTTGCAGCTGCAATGGAACGCGACCCTGGCTCAGGAAATGGAATTGATGTTCTAGCAATTCCAAACCTGTTGGCACCGGAGGTGTTAAAGTAAATGTCAGAAGATTCTGCAGGTTTTGGTGCAAGATACACAAACTTTTACGGGCCTCAAGGAAGATTAGTTCTAGTAGACAGTGCATTAGAGGCAGTTAACAGAGGTTCAACCACAATTGGAATTAAAACACCAGAATTTGCTTTGATATCAAGCCACATCAAACCAACCCGTACATTGATAGATCCTTCCGAGAAGATATTTGTTATCGATTCACATGTTGGTGCAACTGGATCTGGATACATCGGTGATATCTTACAACTGATTGATGAGCTACGAATTGAAGCGCAAAGACATAGGTTAACCTTTGAAAATTCAATTGATGTAAACTCTTTAGCAAAACATCTTGGAACATTCTTACATAGATACACAATCTATGCAGTAAGACCACAAGCTGCTTCAGTAATAATTGCTGGTCTTGACCAAAAGGGAGTTCAGCTCTATCAAGTAGATCCCAGTGGAACGTTCTTTGGAGGATCAGGATTTGCAATAGGCCAGTCCTCAGAGATAGCATTAACTGAGATTCAAAGAGGATACAGTGCAGACATGAACATGGAACAAGCAATCAAACTAAGCAACAAAGCAATAGAAAAGGCCCTTGGCGAGAGACCCGTCGTGGAAACTGGAATAATCACAACAAAAGAAAAAGAATTCAGAAAAATTCCACAATAATTTTTTCTATTTATTACATATACTTTAGGAACGAATTCATCTTTAATGAATTTTCAATTCCAGGTTTTATCACTTTTTTTCTTTCATTTTTTTGAAAATTCTTACTGCTTCAAGATGTGAACAGTTTGCCTTTAAATCCTTTCCATGATGAAACTTGTAGAAATTTTTGAAACCCTGACAATCACATGAATCTGAAGTTACAAAATATGATTTTGAAGGATCACTTGAAGATCTTACCTGGTAAAGATCATCTTCTATCTTTACTACACCGTTTTTAGCAAGTTCTTTTGCTTTACGTATAGTACTTGCACTCATCTATTTTAATATACAATATGATCTTTTTAAAATTACGTATCCACTAAACTTTGACTATTTGTTTTAATGGTCCTTTAATTTTATTTTGATTTTTTGCTATATATGATTCTGCATTTTCAGTTATTTTTTTGAGAATATTTTTAGCAAATTCCAAATCTTTTTCTGGAATATTTGTATAAACAATCTTCCTTAGATCAAAGATACTTTCTATTATTGGTTCTACTAGTGATTCTGATTTTGGGGTTAGAAAGACATTGTTATTTCTTCTGTCTTTTGGATCAGGTTTACGTTCAACTAATTCTTTTTTCTCCAATGCGTCAATTATTGGAACCAAAGTAGTTCCATCAACAAAAATTCGTTTTGCGAGATCTCTTTGTGGAAGGCCATTTTTAATAGATAGTGCAATTATGACTTTCCATTGGCCACTTGAAAGTCCATACTTGCCACGTGTTTCAACATCAAATGCTCTCTCAAGTGATTTTGATGTCAACTTGATAGCCATGCCTAAGCTGTTTTCAAAGTCTATTTTTTGCATAATTTGTATACCAATGAACCCTATACAAATGATTGGTATACCAATAGTTATATACCTTTAAGTTAATTATTTTCCGATGAATAACGTCGGCCTGGCAAGACGACCTCTAGCAATTACGGTTGGTATGACGTTACTTTTTACAGCTTTTGCCGGTACACAATTTGCCGCAGGCCAGCTTCAATCGGGCAATCAAAATTCATTTCAATCTCAGACCATTACAGGTGATAATTTAAAAAATAATCCCATGGTAGAAAAAATTCTAAGCGAGATAGAATATTCCAAAAAACAAATAGCCGAATTACAAAAAAATCAAAAGGATGCAGAGTTGAGCAAAAAACTAATTGATCAGCAAAGGCTAATTGCTGCACAACTAGAAAGCCAAGCCCTGCAAATAATGGAACTTAATAACACATCACATACTCCCAAAGTAGCTTTTGGAAGTTTTGTTGCTACAATAAACAATACTAGTGTACAAAATGTTTACTGGGGAGAATTTAATTTTATGTCGCAAAGAGTTGACGCAGGACATGTAGCTATGAAAAAAATACTAGATAATGGCGGGACTTGGGAAGAAGCAATATTAGAATTTTCCAAATATGCTGCGATAAAACGTACAGAGATGATTGAGCTAAACAAGAACTTGAATATTCAATATGGACTTGCAGACCCACATGTTCAAAATAATTTTGATCGATATGGAATGCTACCAGACAATTACATCAAGGTACCATCATCGGTTTACTCTCATGTCTAAAAAGCAAAATCTTTTTGGAATCTATGTTGTCTTAATTTTATTTGTATTTTCGTTTTTCATAATTTCACAATCAGCATATGCGGATAAGGAACTAAAACTCGAAAAAACAGAAGATGTAAAAAGTCAAGTATTACTTGAGACACTCTCGGATTTGAAAAGTTATCCACAGATTTTTCCAGAATACATCAAGTCAGTTGAATTAACTGGACAAAATAGTGCAAAATTCAATGTAGGTTCAAATGGAATTTTTTTTGATGTTCAAACACAATATTCAAAATATCCTGATGGAAGCTATGTAGTAGAGGTTACCTCAGGAGATCTAAAGGGAAGCAAAATTACTACCACACTACAAAAAACTTGGGGTTTTGATGGTACCCCAAATGGTGGAACCATAGTAAATATGAAAATATCATTACAAACTTCTGGTATGTTATCCCTGCTTGCCCCCTCTATACCAGACCAAGCAATACTGTCAAATTTAGGTGCCGGTCTTGACAAGTTTTCCTCCTACGCAAAAAGTAAATCCGAAACGCAGTCCATGCTAAAAGATGAATCGCATATTAAAAGCGAAGCAATGCTCTGGTCTAAAGGTTCTATCGATGATACAGCTTTTGCATTAGAAATTCAGCATATGATAAAAAATGGAATGGTAAAGGTACCACAGATCCAACAAGATACAAGTTTCATGCAAATACCATCATGGGTTAAAACAAACGCGGGCTGGTGGGCTGATGGAAAAATTTCGGATGAAGATTTTGACTCTACTTTACAATATCTCATCTCAAGCAAGATAATGAAAGTCTAAGTTTCACTAAAAACCTGTTAAATTAATTATTTTGATAGATTGAGAATTTTTGCTGTTTTAATCTAGCATTTCTTTCCTAGTTGTTGTGCAGCTCTGCATTTAGCAGCATCATGTTGATGATCAAACATTGCCTTTAGCATCTTATCTGACTCTCCAGGTTTACAGATATGATCACCGCAAATTTTGACACCTCCTAGGAAACGAGCAGTTGTGTGGCTATCATCAAAGTTGTCTCTTTGCATTAACGCATAAGCAGCTGGCAATGTAACTGACATCGCAAGTATTGATGAAACTGCTACTGCAAACAATCCCAGATATTGGAGTTTAACCATTGTCAGAATTACTAAATCACATACATATTAAGATTAGTATACATAAAACAGATCGTGACGACCCTGAATCCCGAGTTTCGTCAGAGAATTGAAGATAACATAATGGGATAATCATGACCATACCTACCCTTAAGCAAGAATACCCTAAATTAAAAAACGACTGGAAATTTGAACATGATTCTGATTTTATATACGGGAGCATAATAGGCCAGATTCTAGGCAGTTGCCTTACCGCGTTTAAAATGATCTATAATCGTGAGGCAGTCCCAGAGGAAATTTTGATGATCGGCGAGATTATTGAATCGTATTTCCCAATAATAAGGGACGAAATCATGCAGACATGATACTCTAACTAGTCGTCTTTGAGCACATTATTGTTGTAGTGCAGCAGATCTGCGGGATTTTTCTGATCCCATAGGTGATAATGTCTCTTAAGGATTCTATGGATTGTGCTTGGATCTTTACCACAACATCATAATTGCCAAACACTCCTCGCACCTCCTTTGTGCCTGGAATTGATTTTAGTTGTTCTATTACAGAACTTTCTGAACCAAACTCACAGTTAATCATTATGTAGGCAGATTCCATGTTACGCATTGAAATTGGTTCAATGATTTTTTGCATACAGTGATATGATCAAAATAGTATATTGAATCAACTAAACAAATTAGCTAAATACTTGAGATCTTAGCTAAACTGCTAACTAAAATTTGTCTCAAATTTAGTATACTAGGTTATAATCTGACATAGTTTTGTATCTAAATTTTCGATCGTTTAGATAGAGTTGTATGTAATGAATTGTGAAAACTAGGACTTATCTAACTTGTGAAATGTTCGTCTAGATGAGAATGAAGATTTGCACTTGTCAATGTGGCTGCAAAAATGAATTTGAAGAGATAACAGACCAGTCACTTGCTCTATTAATTGCACTAAGTGAAAGAAAAATTCCTCGTGATAAAACAATCTGTAATAGTTGTAGATATGGCAAACACAAGAAACGTAAACTGAAAACAAAACTTGTTGCAGTCAGCATTTAGAGTATCATTTTGATTTTGTATCAAGTTTATTATCAGACAGTTTGTGAAGAAATTTGGAAATATCTTTTCTAGTTGCATATTCGCCTAGATGCAGTCTGATCAAGTCTACTATACTAAGATAGGAATCGCCATATAGGTCAAGTAGTGTTTTCTTTAGATACTCAGGATTTTTATAACAATCTGACAGGTAACACCCAAAGTCAGATAATAATTTGCTTATGACTATTTCATAGGCAGCGTTATTAAATTCTATTAATGCCTGTTCTATTGCAAGAGTAACTAGAGCTTTTTGCATCTTATCTTCGTCATAATCTGCCATTTTACAAGTTACCCCAACACATTGGAATATTGATAAAAATTTTCATTAAGGGTTATTGTTACCAAATATTGATATTTCCTATTTAGCTAATGTTGAAAGTGCTTAGCTAGTTTGCCAAGTGACAGAAATATTGATTTTATAACTATGTATGCGTATGTATGATTTGAATCCTGAACCAATCAAATTTGTAGATTCACTTGATGCCAAAAAACACATTGCCCTCTTTTATGATGAGCCTGAATATGCAAGGTTGATAGAATTCCGATTTATAAAAAATGGCTTGTTAAAAGGAGAGCAATGTGTATACGCTACAGATGATGATTCTGGATCTATCGTACTTAAAATGTTAAGTTATGGAATACCTCTTGAATATTTTGAAAGAAAAAAACTGCTAGTATATCAAATTCATAATGGTCAACTCAATTATGATGAAATTATGAAAAGTTGTAGAAAAAACATAGGAATAATTCTGTCTGATTTACAACCTCCCTTTAGGATAGTTTCAAGAATTGTTCCAGATGTGAGTACTGTTACTGGAATTTCAGTTGAATTGGAACTTGAGCATGAGTTACATCTTCACTTTGATGATTTTGGCGGAATGGTCATGTGTCCATATGATCTTTCAAAAATAGAAACAAGTCGGTGTAAAGAATGGTTAACTAAACTACATGAGAATCATCACGATGTAATTTATGCGCCAAAATTTGGTGAAGGCGGAATCTTGTCTGTACTGGGTATTAATTTTAAATCTACAAACTAAAACTAGCATGCAAGTTATACTACATTAATAGTTGTGGATAACGGTGGTGAAAGTGCGTTTGGTTCTGATAAGCTTTGCCAGACAAAAATTTGAGCATTGTAAATACCAGGAGATGGTGGAGACCAAGACTCTGCAAGATTTAGAAATTGGTTACCAGTTAGCGTCCCCGTTATCCAAGATAAAGATAATGTGACTCCGTTAGAATCCTCTACTTGTACAAGATATGCAAATTGTTGATCCCGTTGATGTGTGTTTTTTAGATCTGCCTCAATTAAGATCTGTTGGTTCACCTTGACTGTGGATATCTCAGTACCCAAGGAATCCACAATTCTTGGGTTGCTTGAATTTACTAGATCAAGCGGCGAATTGGTTGTTCCAACCGTAGTAGTTGCAGTAAGATGAAGCTCGTCAGAAGGCGCGTGTGGATATGGGAGCGTTCTATCCACATATTCACCGGTTATGGTATCACCTTCTGTGACATGGAGTCGATCTCCTGAAGACTGAGATTCATTAGTAAAATATACATCACCTTGGAAAATTCCCGTGTCTTTTCCTGTCTCTGTCATCGCAATTTTTGTGCCACCAGAATCCGAGTCTGACCATATACTGGTTTCAAATTTGTCTATTGCCTTTGGATTAAGATTCATGTCAGGATCTATTATTTGTAATACACCTTGGTCATTTGTCTGATAATTTTGCTGTAGCCACTTTATTTGTCCAACGTTCCATTGTATAAGATCTGAGCCTGTTACAGTTTGATCTCGATTATATTCAAAAGAAACCGTTACGCCGTCACTGTTTTCTGAAGGTAAGAACCCGTCATTTGGTCCGATTCCACCTTGAAGACCTGTAGGAGCCATTCCTTGCCCATCGACTCCTTCTGCTCCTTTTAGAGATGGGTCTCCTGTAAGGGTAACAGTACCAGCAAATATTCCAGTGTTTGTTCCTGTCTCTACTAGTTTGTATGGTGATAAAGTATGACCACTTGTTGAAACAGAAACATCAATTGTATCTATCAGGTTTGGATCAGAAGCAAAATCTGGTGCGTAAACGGAGATGTGTACTAGACTTGTCCAGCTGTATGTTTTTTTGTCAAATCCTACCCCTGTTGCATCTGCCAATTGTATTTGTAATAAAAGCACAAGTAATGAAAATGCGATTATAACAATAAATCTCATTTATTGATTTGGCTAATTTTATTTTCTATTTAAACTTCTGTTATCATAGTTATGTTGAGATCAAGCTAAGTGATTTTGTGTTAAATTTGAAATCAGATCTTGAGATATCCTTTGTCAAGTGCAAATTGTACACCAGGAAGAAAGTCATTATCAGATATCATACCACTTGACCACCAACAAGATGTATTCTTAAACCATGATGGAATTTGTGTGGTGGAACTTGATTTTGTAACTATAACATATTTGTTCTCGGATAGAATTTGCAATATTTTTACAAAACTACCATTGTCCACATGCAAACCACACCATATCTTTGTAGCATCCTTGATTGAACCCAGAGTTGTTACACTAGGTGAAGAAATTGTGTATAGTAGACTATTTTGCGAATATGTATGACCGATTGTTACAAAAATATGTGATGTTTCAGGTGAAGTACCTCCAGTTGGATCTGTAAAACTAAATTCTATTGTAGAACCAATATCAAGGGGAACCCCATCAACTTGCCTTGGAATTTTTACTTGTGCTGCAAAAAGATTCGTGTTAGGTCCTGTTTCTCTTAAATCACCAGTAGGGATACTAAATGCAGGATCTGCCAAAGTTGTAACCAAACCACCGTCTCTAAATTCTACCAGATTTAGAGGGATTGAATCTGGTGTGTAAGAATCAAGATTCCAGTTTGGTGCGTAAAGTTGGAGTAAAAAAGTTTGCCCAATTCCAACTCTATCTTGAGATGAGGTTGGTGAAGAGACTGGCGAAGATGGAGTTTCAGATATTGTGACAGATTGTGTAATGTCAGTTGGATTTCCAGAATAATCTGCTTTCTCGTGGTATGTCATTACAACTACATCGCCGTTTTGGACAGGCTTCCCATTTACTGTTGATGGAATAGTTAGATAAAGCTGAAAGACTCCTGAATCGACTGCAGTTTCAGTCATAGTACCAGGACCTGAAATAGGCACTCCATTAATCGTAAAATCTACCAAGCCCCAAGTAGATATTGTCTCAATTGATCTATGGCTTGTATTCAGGTTGCTATCAGTTATGAAGAAAGGAACAACACTTCCAGGCGCAACGGAATCGGCATAACAGAGAGGAACTGAAATTAGTAAAATGGCAACAAGGAAATACTTCATACTATCTAGATTTGATTTTCTCTAGTTTAACCTTACTACAAAATGTTCTACAGATTTATGGTTTTTGCAACTTCGGTTTTAATTTGTCATTTGCCTTGAGTAGTTGTAAAGCTAATGCCTTGTTACTTAATGCAAGATCATATTTTTTGTCAATTCTCAACGCAGAATTGAAGCATTTTATTGCTTGTTTTAGTAATCCAAGCTCGCCTAGTGCCAATCCCTTGTATACAATTGCCATTGCATATTTGGAATCAATCCTTAATGCTGCATCATAACAGTCAATTGCATCACGATATTTTCCTATACTGTGCAAGGCTGATCCTTTGTTGACAAGTGTGGTCTTGTTTTTAGGATCTAGTGACAAGGCTATGTCATAGCATTTTATTGCTTTTCTATATTTTCCAAGGTTTTGTAGTGTGACACCTTTATCAATTAAGGCCATCAAATTTTTTGGATTCTTAAAGAGGATGAGATCATAATATTCAAGGGCAAGCATATATTCTCCTTCCTGACAGAGATCATAGGCTTCATTTAAAAGGGATTGAGAATCCTCCAACTTTCTTACTAACAAATCAGCCTGTTTTATCCTTTTTTTAAGAGTACAAACTGTACAAACATTTCTCAACTACAACTATTCAATTTAATAATTTTGTAACTCGATCAGAAAGACTTTATGTCCAAGCATTCATGTTTTTTTTCCAAATACGAACCCCATCTACAAATACTTGATCTTGTTCCTCAAAAACGGTATGCCACTTTCCATTGTGCTGGAATATTTTGTTCATCTGTTTTACTTTGTCATTTGTAGGGAATTTGTTCAGTAAGGCGCCCCATCGCATATTGGGAATACTTGGCATAATTTCGTTAATATCTTTCATGTTATACTTTGTGAGGATGTCATTTTATTGGTTTTTATATTTCTAAATGTCGTTGTATAAAAGAGGACTCGGCCTTTTTTAGTCTTGAAGAATCTGCAACATCTTGTGTCATGTCAACCAAATCAGTCAGGTGCATATCTGGAATCAATTCATCTTCTTTTTGTTGGTTAAGGTTGAATTGTATATCTGAAAGTATGACTTCATTCTCCTTTAATATTTTCATGTAGGCATCAATACGTTTTTCTAAATCTTCATTTTCCATTTGTGAACGATTTCTTACATACGCTCTCTTTTAAATTCATGTGGTGTCTTATTGAATTACAATTATCGCAAATGAAATAATCTTCAACTCATACAAAAATTTCAAACTTTCCAAAATAATCAATATAAAATTAAAAGAATTAGTTTTTAAAATGTAAGAATAATGAAAACATCTTAAATATTTGTAATTCCTATAATATGTAATGCTCGTTCAGTGCAGAATGATGGATTGAACGTGCGTGGCCCTTCAGAAACCAACGAGTGAATGAGGTGCATTGGCACTGATTCAGTGGGAAGTAATCTCCCTTGTTCTGATAAAAAGGGTCACGCCCATTATTTTATTCCAAAACAAAATCAAACTAATGTGATCTTACTGTTTCCACATCTTTTCCCATGTTTCGGCAAACTTTGTCATCATCTCGCCATATGTTTTCAATTGCCCCATACCTGATTGGTCCATTGCCTTTTGCCAGTTCTCTCCAAATTGTTTGAATGCATTCAAACCTGCTTGATCCATTCCTTTTTTCCAAGCATCAAGGAACTGGTTCATCGTGGTTTGGCTTGACTCTTTGATTGCCTTTTCCATCACTTCGTTGTATTTCGTCTGAATTTCGCTTCCTGCTTTCTGTAATGATTGAAATGTTACTCTCCATTTTTCTAAAGCTCCAGTGTATTCGTTCCATAACTTATTCCAATCTTTTACAGATTTTTCATTTTTAGACATGACTTTGCATTACATCTAGTCAGATAAAAATGCTACATTATGAAGATTTTATAAATTAGCCAGTGTTTTTACTTTTGTCAAACCAACATTCTATTTTGATTTATATTTCCTTTTCTTGGGTGATCTAAAATTTAATCTAACAATCAATAAAGACAACACAAGCAATTAAATCTGCATTATAAGACAGTCGTTTTATGAACAATCTGAGAATTATCATAATATTAATCGCAGTTGTAGGAATTGTAGGCATTTCTGAAAATGTCTTTGCTTTATCTCAACCAAATATAGAATGCCAACCATCAAGTATTTGCGTTCATCCTGGAGATTTTGTAACATATTATACTGAATTTGGCAATGTCCCAAGTATTGATACCTATACTTTTGGCGACTATATTGGAGCAGACAAGGTAAGTGTCAGCATAACAAGTATAACTAACGGGACCAAAATTCAATCAAATAACATATTAAACCTGAAAACAGGATTTTATAATGAGACTACAGTTAGTGCGGGCTTGCCAATTATTGTTATCACACCAGCTCCAATTATGATAGACAAAAACACAGTTGGTTATTCTGAAAAGGTACAAAATTTTAATGGTACTCAAAGAGTCGTGGTGGCTGCTACAAATA
This sequence comes from uncultured Nitrosopumilaceae archaeon, assembly GCA_964508325.1. Lineage (GTDB taxonomy): Archaea > Thermoproteota > Nitrososphaeria > Nitrososphaerales > Nitrosopumilaceae > TA-20. The sequence goes on from CAZDTF010000002.1 coordinate 11,586, forward strand.
AAACTGATACAAATACCGGTGAGGTGGCATATGATAAAGATACTGGAATACTAATGTATCTTCATGTGACAAGTCATCCTTCTAATAGTCAAACTACTCCAAATCCTGACCTTATAGTTGGTATCAAATATGATTTGATTAATACTAACATGTTTCCAAGTTCTGTATCTCAAGCTAAACTACAAATTCCAGCTTGGATTAAAAACGATGCCAAGTGGTGGTCCCAAGGACAAATGGTGGATTCTGAGTTCGTTCAAGGAATACAATATTTGATTAAACAAGGCATAGTAAAAATTCCTCAGACTCATTCTGATTCTAGCTTATCAAAACAAATACCTAGTTGGGTTAAAACAAACGCTGGCTGGTGGGCAAGTGGTCAGATATCAGACAACGATTTTGTTAAGGGAATAGAATATTTGGTTAGCAGTGGAATAATTCGAGTAGATTAATTTATCTGAATTTTTCCAAGAACGATTCTATAATGTTCTAGATATTTTGACATGTCTTTAGATGTGACAAACAAGTCATTATTAGATTCTGCTTTATTTGAGAAATCGTGAGAATTAAACTAATAATCATAGGTGCGGCTCTTACTGTATTTGGAATATCAGCATATCTTTACTCACCAAACCTAGTGTCTCAGTTTATGAACTCGTTTACGGGGACATCCGGTCCTAACGCAATGGCTACAGGTATTTTACAACAGATGGGAATTCCACCCATGCAAGAAATGGATCAGATGATTCATTACAGTTTTGGAGGTTCAGCAGTAGTCGGAGTTCTAGTTATTGTATTTGGAATATTTGCAAAAAAGAAATTCCCAAAACAATTTTCGAGTGTCAAAAATTCAAATCATCCAACAGAAGAGTCACAAGATGATACATCGCAAAAAAGCATTCACATTCTAAAGGAAAGACTCGCCAGGGGAGAAATCACAGCTGACGATTTTATTGATTTAAGAAAACTTCTCGAATAAAAAAATTAACTCTATATTTGAGTTACGAACTGAAGGATTGTTCTTTAAATTCTTGTTGAAATTTTTCGCGATCTGATAAACCTAGTAAGATGTATGAAGCCAATAAACACCCAAGCATATATCATTGCAGTAAAGACAAACTGTAACACGGGATAATTTGGAGAATTTGTAAGCAAGATTAACGGGAAAAAATATTGTATCAAATTGGAAGGAAAAATCAGATTCAGAAATGTTCCAGCATAAGTAGGAATAGCGTTCCAGCCAATAAAAACAGTTACAAAAAAGAAGACCGCTTTCTTCCCAAGGTATTTTTCAAATCCCTTTCTTTCAAGTTTTATTAGTCTCTCGTTTAGGTTCTGTACCTCTTTTTGGAGATGATCAACGGTATACTCGTTCTTTCTTTGCACCGACTCTGGGTCTTTTCCTCCAAGATACAATGGGATTAAATTTTCTAGATATTTTTGGTCAGACAATGGCAAGATTCGATCATTAGTTAACATTTCAAGAATATAGTCCAGTCTCCCAGGATCCCCTTTGCCAAGATCTATCAGCTGCTTTACAGAGTTTATCATATCATCAGACAACGATTAATAGAAAAATTTCCCCAGATAAAAGCGAATGAATTTATTACTTACTATAAAAATAGTCTTGTCTTCCCGTTTTCCTGCTATTTATTCCCCAAAATGCACTATTCCAAACATTGACCGTCATATCATGAATGTTATTCTATAAGACAAACTGGTTCTTAAGTAGAATCAAGAGAAAATGAAAAACGAAATGCTACATCTTTCCCTTGCATATAATGGCACTGGATTGCTGCTGGAAATAGTAGGATTAATTATGTTACTGGTTCCCAGCAAGATATCGTTACCACCCAAATCTAATGTCGGATATCAATCAGACCAGCAGGTTTATCCTATAATGGGAGAACGTCCTGTCAATCAAAACCAGTCCAATAATCAGAATTCGCCATTTACATACACAGCTGGCATAGTCCTCATCATTATGGGACTGCTTTTTCAGTTTATTGCCATGTTTTAGGTCATTTGTTTATCACACAGAAACGATTCACTCTTGCGTATAAAAACAGACAATCAGGCACATCATTACCAACAGATAGGTTTTAAATGATTACGAATCATTGTTATAATAGATGCCATTCCTAGGGGCCAAGGAAAACATTGAGTTTTGATGTAGAACAATTCAATGAATATCTATCAGATATTCGAATTGAAGTTGAAATCTTAAAAGTTAAAACATCACAAAGTAATGACAAAGAAGTACAAGGACGCCTTTCCAAAATAGATAAAGCTATTTCTGGTATCACCGAGATGCTTTTAGAATTTGCCGAAAAATCCGGTAAACATGAAATCATTCTAACTGGCGATACTAGTGATAAGAAAGCGCTGGTAAGTTCAGCAATAAAACAAGCCCTTGTAGAAGTTGGAGAACCGACTTATAACAAAGTTGTTGAAAATCTATACCGTGAATATCATTGTGATTTAGCAGATAGTTATGAACATCCTGAATATCTTAACGCAGTACTAAAACAAATGTTTGGTAATGCCCATATGGTAATCGTGGAATCAATAAAAAAACATCTTGAGAAATTTAATGAGCAAAAACCCATTCAAGAATTTCTGACAGTCATCTCCAAATAAAAAAGAACTAAATTTCTATCTTAAAATCATCAAAAATAATTTTAGCTAAATCCTGCTCCAAATTTATCGCCTTCTTGCAGAGGATCAAAATCTGAACTTTTTAATTTTAGATACAAAAAGGCCTCATTAACTAGTTGAATCGCCAAGTCTTCTTTTAGATTAAAGTGTGATTTTGCATAATCAGAATACTTTTTCAATGTTTGTGGGTTTTGTTCATCAAGTGAAATCTTGTCTGAGATTATTTGTGATGCTATCTTTTCTATTTGTGAATTGTAATCAGTACCCATGAGAACAGGTACCTTAGTTCCTTTTTAATACTTTGTAATCTTAGTTTGATGAATTTATTCTCAAGATTCAAGTTTGTAATTAATAATACATACTCAGATTATTGTTAGAGAACTCTAAACACTAGTTATGAGTTGCTACCCTCTAAGGTTAAAAATTCATTTGAATGAGAGAGAAGAAATACCAGAGTCTGAAAACGTCTCATTGGAATAATAATTTCACATGAGAGATGTATCTCAACATGGTATGTACAAAAAAAATACATACTATATATTATAGGCGTATAAGAGATCTTTCCATCTATGGCTATAAGCGTGCCAATTGGAACGGAACACTACATTTGGCTAAAAGAAATTTCTGACAAGCTTGGTTTAAGCTTAAAGAAAACTATGGAGCATCTGGTTTCCTTCTATTACAGCGAGATGATAAAAGATTCAGTTGAAGAAATGAGAGAGGATACAATGATTCATTCCCCAAAAAGAGCTCATGACATAGAAATGACAGCTCCATCACTAAATTTCCAACAAAGTCCTGCTACAGTTCAAGTACATCAAAGAAATCTTTTTGCAAATCCAACAATTAAAAATGAAACTCCAAAACCAACCAAGTTTGTGATTCCACCATCAAAACCGACATCGCCAAATTCGCCACCATGGGTGAACTATGCTAGCTCATTGGCTGAGAGTCATGAAACGCCACACAAACCAGATACCTTTACCGTACCACTATACAGTCCTAATACACAAGGATGTTCTTCTTGTGGAGCATCAAAAAATGCAGATGCCAAGTTTTGTCACAACTGTGGCCATTCATTATAGAATAAAAGATCGCAATTTTCCTTTTTAGAAGTTAAATTTTTTGATATTTTAACCCATATGGATTGGCCAACAGGGGTAAAAAAATCATGTGATGATTTTTGCAATAGAGATCTAATGGATTTTGTGAAAATATCAATTAAGATACTTTATCACACTATTGCATCTAATTTCAAGATTAAAGTTAATCTCCATGTATGTTCTTTGCTAGTCTGTGCCTGAAAAAGAAAACAAGTATGGATTTGAGGAATTATGCGACAAAGTTTTCAAGATAGATGACAAGATCCGCTCTACCAGAGTGATTAACAATAAAGGAAAATTAGATGCAGGTGGTATGAGGGAAGGTCTGAAGGCACTTGAGGATTCCAAGAAAGACGAAATGTTATTCATGGAGCTCTCGCTCCGAGTTAGAATGCGTCATGAATTCGATGAGGAATTTGGTCCGGTAGAATTTTCTCTTTCCTATCGAGGCAAGATAGTTGTAATTAGCTTCCCCATGAAAGAAGACAGAGTGCTTTTGGTAACTGCAGAAAGACAAGTCGATTTGGGAAAGGTACCTTTTGAGATTTTAAAATTGCTAAAATAAATTCAAAATTTTGTTGCAACTAACAAATTATTTAACTAATGGTAATAAGATATGCATTTCAGTTCCCTTACCTTTACCTTCAGATTCTGCCCAAATCTTTCCTCCGTGTCCTTCTACGATCCCTTTGCAAACTGCCAAACCAATTCCTGTGCCACCATGTTCTCGTGTAAGACTCGTGTCTACCTGATAGAATTTTACAAAAATTTTGTTAATGCTTTCCTTAACAATACCAATACCATTATCTTTGACTATTATTCTAGCGTGACCTTTTTCAGAATTTAATTTTATGATTATTTTTCCATTTTGTTTTGGACAAAAATCTAAGCTATTAGATACCAAGTTTGAGATGACTTGTTCTAATCTTGAACTGTCACATAAAAATGGTACAGGCTCCTGTATATCTGTTGTAATTGTGATACCTATTTTATCCGCATCTGGCTTCATCTTGTTAACGGAATTTCTTATTATATCACCTAGATCATGGATGTCCTTATTTAATTTCAATTGTCCAAGCTCAATTTTTTGAGCATCGAGCAGATCTGAAATTAGTTTTAAAAGCGAGGTAGTGCTTGAACGAATTATTTCAAGTCGCTTTTTTTGTTCTTCATTAATTGGTCCTATCATTTCTGACATCAAAATATCGCTATATCCTCTTATTGGAACAAGTGGTGTTTTTAGCTCGTGAGTAATCATTGTCAGAAAATCGTCTTTGAGTGAGTTTAGTTTTTGAAGTTTCGAAAGATGCTCTTTTACTTGCTGTTCGCTTTCTTCAATCTTCTTTCTTGCTTCATAAATTTCAGTCAGATCTGTTAATGCTACGGTTCTACCTATCACATTTCCATTTTCATCATACAAGGTCCCTCCACTAAGAAGAGAAGGGAAGATAGTCCCGTCCTTTCTTTTCATCCAGATTTCTTTATGAGAAACTTCATGGGTATATTTCCAATTATCAAGATTATCCCTCATTTCCTTGATGCTTCTCTCTGCAGTATGATCAAAAATTGACATTCCTAGCGCTTCTTGTTTTGTGTACCCAAGGGCCTTTGCATATGCCTCGTTACAATCTGTAAGAATTCCTTCCGTTGTAATGGTACGAAGCAAGACGGGTGTTTTTTCATAAAGGTTTCTGTATTTTTGCTCAGTTAAGCCAAGAAGTTCGTGTGCATCTCGTAGCTCATCATACTGTAATTGAAGTCTAGTTTCCTTCTCTTCAAGATCTTTTCTTGCTTGATAGATCTCATAGATATCTCTAATTACAGTGTTGCTGCCAATTAATTTACCGTTTTCATCTACCAAATTATTTGCACTAAGCAATATCGGTAAAGTAGATCCATCCTTTCTTTTCAACCAGATTTCTTTATTTGAAACTTGACCTGAATTCTTCCATTGTTCAAATGATTCTTTCATTGCCTCAATGGTTTCGTCTGATGTATGTTCAAAAATTGATTTCCCAATAACTTCTTCTTTTGTGTAGCCAAGGGATTTTGCATAAGATCTGTTACAATTAAGAATTTTGCCATCTATGTTTATGGTACGCATTAGAACAGGCGAGTCTTCGTACAAATTCTTATATTTTTTCTCCGTAATAGCAAGAAGACCGTGTGCACTTTGAAGTTGCCCAAATTGTTCTCTTAGGCGTGCTTCATCCTCTTCTAGCTTTTTTCTAGCATTGTAAATTTCTGTCATGTCTGTAAATGCAACCGTTCTTCCAATGACCTGACCAAGTTCTCCGTAGAGGGTGGCGCCACTCATCAATGTTGGAAAAATTGTTTCATCTTTTCTTTTCATCCAAATTTCTACGTAGGAGACTTCTTTGGTATTTTTCCAATTCTCAAGATTATTCTTCAAGACAGATATGCTTCTCTCTGCAGTATGATCAAAAATTGACATTCCTATTGCTTCTTGTTTTGTATACCCAAGGGTCTTCGCATATGCCTCATTACAATCTGTAAGAATTCCTTCCGTTGTAATACTACGCAACAAACTAGGAGATTTATCATATAGATTCCTGTATTTTTGTTCAGTTTGTGAGATAATACGTGTAGATTTTTGAAGTGACGCTGTCATCATATTAAATGCTTTTTGAAGATTTGAAATTTCATCTTCTCCTTTGATATCTATTCTTGCGTCAAAGTTTCCTTTTGAGATTTCATTTGACGCGCTGATTAGTTTTTTAATTGACTTTGTTACATTGTTAGAGAATAGAAATCCTAACACAATTGCCATAATTATTGCAGCTAGAATGGAAATAAAGAGAAATTTTGTTGAATCATCAACAAGGTTTTGCATCTTAGTTGTTACGGCATTTATATTTTGGGTGTCAGCAACTAGTGCTTGATTATATGCAGCTCCATGACGTGTGGCATAATCTTTGAGTCCTTGGGCAAATGTGTTTTCAAGATCTGCATATTTCTTTCCTTCCAATATCTTGATTGCATCTGCAGAGCGACCTTGGTTAGTAAGGTTTAAGGATTGGATTTCTAGCACCTGTGAAGCAAGATTTGCTTTGTTGATTTCGGAGAAAAGAATTTTGTCCTGATCATCGCCTTCACTTATTGCCTTTGATATTACATCATTAAGTTCTGGCATTGTTTGTTTGTATCTGTCTTCCCATTTCGTATCTTGTGTAAATGCATAATTTCGTGCAGATTGTGTTGTGACCTCATCATAATATTTCATCAATTGCGCTAATCCATTTAGTTCTGATGTCTTTTCAATTGCAGATATTCCATTAGGGAGATCATTTCTTAATGAATCATTAATTTGGTGAAATTGTGACACTGAGAGAATACCAATAATTCCAATTGATGTTATGGCAACCAGAATTAACAGAATTATCTTTAGCCTAATCTTCACGATAATTTATCCACTTTTTAGGACAATAGTGATGGAGGCGTATTATAATAATACAGACAGGAAAAATAATTTTATTTTGCCTCATCTCAAGTTCTGTGTAATGCCTGAATTGAAAAATTAATCTACTAAAAAATGAATTTCTTTGATCCTAACAGTTAGTCTTGTTTATGCATCACTTCAAAACTTGTGAAATTGCATGTTAACAGAATAATTTTTTATAAGATATGAAAATGGCATATGGCAAAATCAGATAATAAAATATTAAGCTGATTTTCAAAATAGGTTGAAATTTGTCAAAATTACAAGCTGCAGAAAATTTTGCAAGAGAACGACATTCGGGAATGATAAGAAAAGATGGCATCACTACATACTTTGAACACTTGTCAGGAGTTGTAGCAAGACTAAAAAATCTTGGAATGACCGATGAAGATGTCTTGTGTGCAGCTTGGCTTCACGATACAATAGAAGATACCAATACTACTTTTGATGAAATTGAACAAATATTTGGCGACAAAGTTGCAGTTTTGGTTTTATCATTATCAAAAGACCGGAGATTATCAAAAGCAAAACAAGAAGAACAATATGTAAAACAGCTAAAGGATGCTTCGCTTAAGGCAAAGATAATCAAGCTTTGTGACATCTCGGCAAATCTCAAAGACATAAAGAACGCAACCTTGTCTAAGACAAAAAAAATAAAGACCGTGCGAAAGATACTGCATTATCTGAATGCAATAAAGCCCGAGCTTGTCAATAACAAAGATCAGATTCCTGGAATTACAAGCTTGATTAATGGAATCAATGAGGTAGTTGTTTTACACGGACAAAGACCAATCAAATTATAAAAATAAGAGTTCAAAACAAAAAAATTTATTGAAAATTAAGTTAAATTCAATTTTAATCAATGTCTATAAGCAAATACATTCATAGTAAATACACTCAAAATGAAAAACAATACAATATTCATCATAATTGCATTAATTGCAGTTGCAGTTATTGGAACGGCTGCCTTTGTTCTAGTCTCAAGTCATGTTCCTGTGCAAATTTCACCTACAACTGAGACCAACACTCAAAGCAATACTATGCAATCTCCTATTCAAAACCTTAAAAAGTTCAACTCTACTGATGAGCTGCAAAAGTTTCTGTTAAACTCACAGGCACAAGCTTCTGTACAATATTATGGTGGCCCTTTACATGGTGGATTAGAACAACTAGGACGTCCTCAGATGGGAACAACAGCTCCAGTACCTCCTATGGCAGTAGGCGCACCAACATCCGAAGTGCAAAAAGGAACTACAACGACAAATGCTGGAGTTCAATATTCCACTACAAATGTCCAAGTTGCAGGAATCGATGAGCCTGATTTTCTTAAAAATGACAACAACTATGCATATGTTTTGTCACAAGACAAGATTACCATAATTGATGCATATCCCGGGGAAGCTGCAAAGATTGTCTCAAAGGTTGGTCTTGATGTAAAAGGAAATAACCTGCAGAATATGTTTCTAAACAAAGACCGACTTGTAATCTTTTACAATGATAATACTGAGCAGTATGCCATTCCACAATATGATTATATTCCAAGTCCTATCTATACTCCTGTAACCCATGCTGTAATAATTGATGTCACTGACAAGCAAAATCCAAAGATGGTGAAAAACTATGAAATGACTGGCTATTACACGGGAGCAAGAATGATTGGAGACTATGTCTATCTTATCTCAAACTCGTATGCTGATTATATCCATCCGATGCCTCCTATTTTGAGAGGAACCTCTGGTTTAGCAATTACTCCAGATGTTTATTATTTTGACAACCCAGAATCAAGCTACAACTTTAACACTATTACGACATTTAACATATTTTCTGACGAGGTAGACTCAAAGACGTTTATGATGGGTGCAACAGGCACACTTTATGTTTCTAATGACGCAATTTATCTAACATACCAAAAGTACCATCCATATTATTATGATGAGAGCTACAACAAAGACAGATTCTTCAAAGTAATCTTGCCACTTCTGCCAGATGATGTTCAAGCTCAGATAAAGTCCATTGACTCAAGCAATCTTGATGAATCCCAAAAGTGGACGCAGATCTCTGATCTGTTACAAAATGCTTACAATAAGATGTCTGAGGATGAGAAAAACAAACTCTTTGACAAAATCCAAAATGTAATTTCAGAATATGACGTAACACAACAGCAGGATTACCGAAAAACGGTAATTCAAAAATTTGCAATCAATAATGGAACGGTAAGTTATGTAACTAAGGGTGAAGTTCCTGGATATTTGCTAAACCAGTATTCGATGGACGAGTTTGGAAAAAGGTTCAGAGTTGCAACAACTTCTGAATACTTTACCTCGAAAGGAGTTTCCACTACAAATAACGTTTACGTTCTAGACGATTCCCTCAATATAGTAGGAAGTGTAGAAAAAATTGCCCCAGAAGAGTCCATCTACGCTGCAAGATTTATGGGCGACAAGCTGTATTTGGTAACATATCAAAGAATTGATCCATTTTTTGTAATAGACCTTTCAACTGACACTCCAAAAGTCTTAGGTGCACTAAAAATTCCTGGATACTCTAGCTACTTGCAACCATATGATGATACTCATGTCATAGGAATAGGAAAGGAGACAACACAGAATCAGTATGGCGGACTAGAACCACTAGGAGTCAAAGTGTCACTATTTGATGTGTCAAATGTAACAAGTCCTGTCACTGTAGATAATTATACAATTGGCGGACCAGGAACTGATTCTGAGGTCTTAAACGATCCAAAAGCATTGCTTTTTGATAAAGATAAAAATATTTTATCAATTCCTGTGTTCCAGCAATATTATGGCATTGCTATTCCACTTGAGGGAGGAGTTGGAAAAAGCAATACAGGATCAACGGTAGGTGGAGGACCAGCTGACATATTGCCACCACGTCCATTTCCGCCAAACAACTGGAAAGGCTTTTACGTGTTTGGAGTCGATCCAGTCAAGGGCTTTAGCTTAAAAGGAATTATAGAACATTACAATGGTACAAGCTATGACTATGGATATGGAAGCAGATCATTTTACATAGATGATTCTTTATACACAGTAACCTCTGGTTTTATGAAAATAAATGACTTAAACAACATCAAGAATGAGATAAACACTATCAAGCTCGAAGGCACTGGAAACATAATCAAATATCTGAATTAGAAATTACCCGAGCAGAACTGTACTAATCTTCTTCCAATTCTTTATCGATTTTATCTTTTAGAGATTTGTATTTTACAAATCTCTTGTTCCAGTGAGAAAAGAAACGATATTCCTTTATAGCAATAAACAACAGAATTCCTGCAAATATAACAGAAATTATAATAAAAATACTAATTCCTAAAAATATGAATCCTGTCCCGTGCGGATGTGGTGGAAAAGGCATTTCCCTTAAAACAGTACCATTTTGTGTAACTAATTGAAGATGTGTTCCATGCATTGTTGCATTTTCAGAATTTTCTCCCATGGTACCTTCCAGATGCCTAATGCTGTAATTGGGATGTCCTAGTAGTACGCCTCCTAATCCCAGAGCAACAGGTGCAAAAAAAAGTGCAGAACCAATAAATATCAAAAACAATCGCCTTGAGCTATTAGTGTGAGAAAGAAGATCATCTAGAAGCCTAAACAGGTTTTCTGATTTTTTCTTATCATCGTTGTTCTCTTTGATGTCTTTATCTTCTGGGTTTTTTTCTGGTTCTGACATTTTGATATCACTTGGAAAGATCCACTTAAAACACTTCGCTAACTTTGTTCCTCGTCTTTTCTTTCTTTTCTTGGAAACATCTCCTCATATGGTTCTAACACTAGCTTACAAAACTCTCTTCCCTTCTCAGTTACGGCGTATTTTATCATCTTTTTATTTCCCCACGGCAGTTCTGTTTTTTTTATGAATTCTTTTTTTTCTAGACTATCAAGTATGTCTTTATGTTTAATAAGATTAAAACCGCATTAACTAAGA
>CAZDTF010000003.1:0-20301 GCA_964508325.1 uncultured Nitrosopumilaceae archaeon
TAATGAGTTGGGTATCTGTCCCTCTTTTTTTGGAAAAAATTTCAATTTTTTTTGATTAAATTCTTTCAATTTTAATTTATGTAGATGCGTTTTTTGATTAGAATCATATTTAAAAGTGAGAATATTTTTTATTGAGGCTGTATTGATTTGGTTAAACTCCTCCACGCCCAATGCCTCTAAAGATCAGGCCTGCTTTTTTTGCGGCATGAACATCAATTAGTCCCCTAGCATCTACAAGAACAGCAGTTTTCATTTTAGCTTTAAATAACGCAGGTTCGATACTTCTAAATTCATTATGTGCAGTAATAATTATGACTGCATCCGAATTTGTTATTGTATTTACAAAGTCACCTTCAGTCTTGTGTGAAAATACCTCAGTGGATTTGAAGTGTGGATCGTAAATTTTTATTTTGGCACGAAGTTGGTCTAATCTACTTATTATTGCTTCAGCTGGAGATAATTGTATGTCTCCTACATTTGGTTTGTAGGATACACCTAATAACGCAATAGTGCTATCCTTTACTGATTTACCAGCCTCGTTTAGTGCGTCAGCTAATAATTCAACAACATGATATGGCATAGATTCATTAGTTTCTCTAGCTGCCCTGATTATCCTTAACATGCCATTGTTTTCCATACTACGTGCAGAATTTAGAATTTGATATGAATTCACAGGCAAACATGGACCACCCACTCCAGCTCCTGGATAGTGGGTTTCAAAGTTATATTTTTTATCACATGCTTCAAGAACTTTCAGTATATCTATTCCAAGGTTTTCAAATAAAATCGCAAGCTCATTTACGAACGCAATGTTGATGTCACGAAATACATTAGCTGTGAGTTTTGCAGCATTAGCTGTTTTGCAGTCAGGCATTTTTATCATTTCTACATTAAAGACATGTGTGTATATTTCTGAGACAAGATCAGTTGTTCTTGCATCTATTCCCCCTGCGAGTCGTGGTAATTTTTTAAAATCTCTCAATATTTCTCCAGGATTGGCAGTTTCTGGGCATGTAGCGATGCTAAAATCTTTACCAGCCTTTAATTTTTGATCATTGTTTTCAATAATTGGGATTAATTCATTTTCAACAAATCCCGGTTCAATTGTACTTTCTACCACTATCAGGGAACCAGGTTTTAGTAATTTGCTGAGGCCTTTAACAACTGATGTTAATGCAGAGTAATCAGGTACATTATTTTTATCCATTGGAGTAGGTAATGAAAGAATTATAAGGTTAGATTTTGGAATTGCTTCTCCAATGTCTGTTGTTGCAGAGAACTTTTTACTTTTTATGACATCTTCAAAAATTTTATCAAAACCTGGTTCATCCCTTAATGGATAATTACCAGAATTTATCATTTGAACCAACTTGACATTAATGTCAACTCCAATTGTAGGTAAACCAGAATGTGCAAACGATAATGCAGTTGGAAGACCTATTCTTCCTATTCCCACTACCGAAACTATGACTTGACCAGATTTTAGAGATTTTCTAATTTCATCGGTAGTTAATGAAATAATATTTTTAGAAATTTCTTGATTCATTTTTTCAACTCAGTCCTTTTGTTATCATTAACAGAACATGATTGACTTTTCTGAGTTTATATAAATTTGTGTCTAATTTTTCTTCTCAAAACTTAAAGATGAGAGTACAAATGCATTCATTATGAATTTTATAGTCACTGGTGGAGCAGGCTTCATTGGAAGCCATATAGTAGAACATCTCATAGAGAAAAATTACTCTGTTACAGTTATTGATAATTTTCATACTGCCAAACTTGAAAACTTAGCAAGATTTAAGAACAAAATAGAAATTCTTGATATGGATATTTTAGATTATGAGAAATTGAAAAATACTGTTAAAAATATTGATGGTGTATTTCATGAAGCGGCACTTACTTTGGTGCAAGAGTCTTTTACAAAACAAAAAGAATATCATGATGTAAATGTGGTGGGAACAGAAAACATCTTCAAGCTTGCTAAAGAATTTGGTTTTAAGGTTGTTTATGCAAGTAGCTCAAGTGTGTATGGTAATACAAAAAAAATCCCAATCAAAGAAGATTTTGAAAGAAAACCACTTAATCCATACGGCAATACAAAATTGGAAGATGAATATCTTGCAGAAAAATATTCAAAATTAGGAGTACGAGTCATAGGATTAAGATATTTCAATGTATATGGACCAAGACAAAACGTTGCCTATGCAGGTGTAATTACAAAATTTTTGGAAAATATTGCAAATCGTAAGGCTCCAATAATTAATGGAGACGGTTCGCAAGTAAGGGATTTTGTTTATGTTGGAGATGTAGCAAAAGCAAATTTAATAGCAATGGAAAGTAACATTAATTTTGCTCTTGTTAACATTGGTACAGGTACCGCACTATCAATTAATGATCTTGCAGACATCATCATAAAAGCATCAGGTCTTGTCATAAAACCAGTTCATGGTCCAACTCTTGAAGGTGATGTTAGAGCTAGCCAAGCAGATGTTAGTTTGGCAAAAAAATTACTTAATTGGCAGGCTGAAACTAAACTTAAAGATTGGTTACATAAGACAGTACAACAAATTATGAAAAATTAATTTTTGAGAAGATTTTCATAGAAAGTAATGTATTTTGGCATTAATATTTCACATGTGAAATTTTTCATTAAATAATCATAACCAGCATCAGCTATTTTTTTTTCCAATTCTTATTTTTCTAAATTGTCATTAATTGCATTAGCTAATTTTTCTGTTTCGTTAGGAGGAACTAGTTTGCCAGTAACATTATGCGTGATAATTTCTGGAATACCGCCAACATTTGTTGCAACAATTGGAATTCTAAAGTAATATGCTTCCTTAATTACTTGCGGAATGCTTTCCATTCTAGATGGAACTACAAGAAGATCAGATGCTCTTAGAGTCATCATTGCCTCTTTCCATGAAACATCTGTACAGTAAACTACTTTTCCTTTGATCTGTGTCTCAATGTTTTGAAGTACGTCTATTCCTTTTTCAAAACTATCTCTGCCAACATAGACTATTTGATTTTCAATTTTTGGAACATCTGGAATGTCATTGAATAATGAAGTATCAAGAGGAGCTGGCAAATATTCAAAATCAATCCCTAATTTTTCTTTGTATGCTTTTTGTACTGCTTTTGAATCAGTGGTAATTTTGTCTGGCCACTTTAGCATGTTTGGTTCTGCAACGTCAACTATCTTTTTTGTTGTAGTTGAATGAATTTTTCCTACTTGATCAGCATAAACTCCGTGTACAGACAAGACTTTCTTTTTTGCCTTTGTAGCACGCATAGCAAATGCGGATGGTACATTAAATGCGTGAACAATATCGTAATTTTCTTTATCCATCTTTGCTTTTAGTGTGCTTAATAGTGCAAAGCTGGGATTCTTCAGATTCTTAATTGGTATGTGAGGAGCATGCATCAATTTCACATCAAATCCGCGTTCATTTAGTTTTCTAGCAATTCTAGATGCATGCCCACCAATACCACCAGTGTATCTAGGTGCTATGAAAAGTATCTTCATATTGATCTTACAAGATTTTCAGGTCCATCTCTTATTGAAACTTTTGGCCTAGATACCTTGTAAAAATAGCAGATTTGAAAAACTCAAATGTTCACAAGGTTATTATCTGCTCAAAATCTTCACACGACTATCTACAGTTTTACGATGTAATAGTCAAAAAGCTGAGAAAGTTTAGGTAATGTTGAATCATGGTAAAATTAGCTATAGTTATGGGAACAAGACCTGAGATAATCAAACTCTCACCCATTATCAAAAAACTCAGGAGGTCTGAATTCATTGAAATTTTCACAGGGCAACATTATGACTATGAATTGGGATTAAGATTCATTGAGGAGCTTGGATTACCTAAACCAGATATCAAAATGAAATTAAAAATGTTACGTAGTCCTGGTGTTAAATCTATTCAAATTTCAGAAATGATTCAAAGGCTTGGGAAAGTTTTTTCACAGACAAGACCAGACGCAATTATAATTCAAGGAGATACTGATACAGTACTGGCAGGAAGCATTGCATCACTTAAAAGCAAAATTCCAATTTGCCATGTGGAATCTGGTTTGCGTAGCTTTGACTGGAGAATGCCAGAAGAACATAATCGTATAGTAGCGGATCATATTTCTGATCTTTTGTTTGCTCCAACCACACTTGCCAAAAAAAATCTTACCTCCGAATCTGTTCATGGTCGAATATTTGTTACAGGAAATACAATAATTGATGCTATTGAAGAAAACATAAAATTGGTGCAAAGAAAATCAACAATTCCTTTTGACGAAGATGGCTTTGTATTAGTTACTATTCACAGAACGGAAAATATTGATAATGCAAGCATTTTTCTAGGATTAATTAAAGCACTTTTAGAATCCAAAACAAAGTTTGTTTTTCCTATCCATCCACACACATTGAAAAACCTTCATCTCTTTGGACTTTATAATAAAGTGAAGAGCGCAAAGAACATTACACTGTTAAAGACCGTTGGATATTTTGATATGTTGTCATTAATGAAAAGTTGCCAATTTATTGTGACGGATTCAGGTGGCTTACAGGAGGAAGCTACGTCTCCTAGAATTAGGAAAAAAGTACTTGTGGTAAGAAAGACTACTGACCGACCAGAAGCTGTAAAACTTGGCTTCTCAGAATTATTAGGTACCAAACCAAATGACATAAAAAAAGCTATAAACAAAAATATTGATGATTCTTCTATTCGAGCACGTAATTCACCATATGGGGATGGAAACTCTTCCAAGTCTATCATAAAATTAATTCATAAATATATGTAAAAATTATTTTGCAAAATTAAGATGAATATAAATAAACATGAGATTAATTACTATCAAAGACATGTATGAAGATAAAGACTTACAACGTCTATATGATGAAAAATATTTCTCAAAACGTCAACGTGCTCCCATGTGGACACAACGTGCAGAATTTATTCGACAAAAATTTAATCCTTCGACAACTCTAGATATAGGATGTTCATGGGGTGAGCTTGTAAAATCATTGAATGACATGGGCATAAGTGCATATGGAATTGACGGTTCTGATTTTGTGGTATCCAAAATTGATTCGGCAATAAAAAATAAAATCTTCAAGGTTAATCTAAATACTGATCCTTTTCCCTTTGTTGACAATACCTTCGACCTGATCACGGGTTTTTATGTTGTTGAACATGTCCATAACATACCATTCCTTGTAAAAGAATTATCCAGAACTTTGAAACAGAATGGAAAGATATGGTTTGTCACCCCAGATATAGGAAAGGAAGGTAGGAATGAAGTAGATGTTTTTACCAATAAATTTGAGGATTGGAAAAAAATATTTCAAAGCAATGGGTTTAATGTCATAAAATTTAGTCCATTTGAAATGCTAAGTTTGAAAGGCAAATTGGGAAAATTCAAGTTCTATAAGATGCCTTCTCCCATCCAAAATCTTGTTAAGCGTATTGCTTACTATGTTGCAAATAAAATGTACATGAAAGACACCTCCTTTATTCTTACAAAGAATAACTAATTTCCTATCTCTCTGTATTCTTCAAGGATGCGATTAACTACATTTTGCCAATCAAAATGACTTGCCATTTCTCTTGATTTTTGACCCATCATTTCTCTATCTTGGTCATTTTGCAAAAGAAATATGATTTTCTTGGCAAGATCGTCCGAATTTTTTACAAAATAGCCATTTTGACCATCCTTAAGGATATCATCCTGTAGTGTTCCTTCTGCAGCTAATATTGGTAAAGAAGAAGCCATGTATTCTAAGACCTTTATTGGTAACGCATTTTTTGTTACCTCTGTAGCTCTTAGAGGCCCAATGCCAATACAACTCTCCCTAAGATGATAAGGTATCTTTGTTCTTGGCATCCATCCTTTGAATTCTACATTAGAACCAAGTTTCTTTTCAATTACGATATTTTTTAATTTCTGAATTTCTTGACCATCTCCTATTAAAATAAATTTGGTTTCTGGAATTTTCTTTACAATCTCAGGAGCTGCATCTAATAAAATATCCAAGCCCCTATGATAGTACATGGCACCTGAAAAAACAACATTCTTCTTTCTGATAACGTTATTTTTTTCAAAAAATGATATATCTATTCCATTTGGCACTATTGATATCATATTTTTTGAGATGCCATAAAAACTACTTACTAATTCTTTTGTACCCTCATTTGAAACCAACAGCTTTGTCGCATTTTTGAGTGATCTTCTATTCAAGATTTTTTCAATTTTTCTTTGAACTGATTTGAGACCATGTGATTTTTCATAAACTGCATCATCAATTTTTACTATAATTGGTATGCCAAGAACTTTGCTACATGATACTGCTGCGTTTGGAACAAGATGAAATGGATGAAATATAGTAAATATG
Organism: uncultured Nitrosopumilaceae archaeon; assembly: GCA_964508325.1. Classification (GTDB taxonomy): domain Archaea; phylum Thermoproteota; class Nitrososphaeria; order Nitrososphaerales; family Nitrosopumilaceae; genus TA-20. The sequence continues at coordinate 6,395 of CAZDTF010000003.1, forward strand.
AAATCAAACTTTTCATTTTTACCAATTTCCTCGCCCTTCTTTTTCAGATTAAAATAACATAATCGTGCTGCTATCTTGAGCTTGTTTTTTAGAGGGGTTTCTACTCTAATAACATTCAATCGCGAGTTCATAGTTGGCTCATAAATACTCCCTTTCCATTCCAAATTGGGAGTGAGAACTGTTACATCATGTCCAAGATCTGCAAGAGTATTAAGAATCTCAAAAGGAACAACTGAACCTCCGCCACTAATAGGAGGAAAATAAAAAACTAATGCTAGAACTCTCATAAGTTTAGACTTTTATGGAGCAACTAAAATGTTATCGTACAATTGTCTTTACAGTTTGAGATGGTAAAAAAATGGTTAATTTCCTCTGGGCTGTCTGTAACTAACGTCAAAGACGAAAATTTTGGGGGGGTGCATTCCTTTTATGATGAAAAAGGTGAAAGATTTTCCTTCTTGTACCCTGAAATTACAGGTTATTACTTGAGTACGCTTAGATTCCTATATGAAAATGAAAAAAATGAGAGATACGTAGACCTCTCAAAAGCATCGGCAGATTGGCTTATTAGAATTTACGATAAACATGGTGGAATTATTCAGGGAATTTCGTCAGATGCCTCAAAACTGTATGAAATGTTCTCTTTTGATACAAGCATATGTGCAAAGGGAATAATTGATTGCTTTTTACTTACTCGCAATCAAAACTATCTTGAGTTTGCAGTAAAATTAGTCAATTGGATAATACAAGAAGCACTAAATGATGACGGGACAATTAAACCGTTTAAGAATCTTCAAAGGCAGGAATTTGTTGAAAGCGAAGAGGTGTGGTACAAGCGTAAGGGATGTCTTCACATAAAAATTGCTATGCCCATTTTACAGTTATACCAACTTACAAAACAAAATGTTCTGTTGGAGAAAGCAATTAAAATCTGTGATACTTACACTCGTTTCCAAAAAGCGGATGGAAGTTTTTCAATGCATGAAAATAGTAACAGCGTCAATTTGCATACTCAATGTTATGCTTTGGAGGGACTGCTATACGCTTATGATGTAACTAAAAACTCAAATTATTTGAAAAGTTGCGAAAAAGCACTTGAATGGTCTGCACAAAAAATTGAAACTGATGGAAGTATAATGTTATGGTTTAACTCCAAATACAAGTCTAAGGCAAGTTACCCCGTTGCACAATTAATTAGATTGATGATCCTCGTAGATAGATTGAAAGGTGATGCTCACTACAGAAACCATGTACAAAAATTAGATTCATTTCTACTATCTTTACAATCTGTGCATGATAACATTCACACTAAGGGTGGATTTTATGAGGAAATATATGGTTCTTTATTTGGTTGGAAAAAAAGACTAAGAATTAATTCATGGGGATCTATGTTTGCCCTTCAAGCGTTATATTGGATAGAAAATTATACAAATCTATCATTTGAAAATTCCATTAAGTATATTTTTTAATTCTTTAACCAAATTAATAAAAAAATCATTAATTCTGTGAAAGTCCCGTCACGTTCTTTTTCGTACCTTGATTATCTGATCAACCATGAGTGACTCAAAACTTCTTAGAATTTTTGAATTCATTTTCATAACCTGAATTCTTTTTCCAAGAAATGGAATTACAATAGGACCAGCTCTTGCAAAGGCATGATCTACGTGATCAAAACCGCATCTATCTAATAATCTTATGAGGGTTGGGAAATCCCAATTGTAAATATGTTCAAGCTGGGTACCAATATTTCGTGGTTCCAAAGCAATCTCTTCCGCAATTTTATTCTGTTTTTCTCTTCTTCTATAGCTTAATGCATATAGTAAATTTTTTAATGACGTGGCGTTTGGAGTTGACAATATAACGTAACCACCAGGACGTAAAATTTTATGGAATGCTCTTAGATACAAAGACGGACTCTCAACATGTTCTATGGTTTCAAGAAAAGCAATACAATCAAAGCTATTTTCAAGAAAAGGATCCTTTAGTAAATCACGTACCTCATATGATGCGTTTGGAACACTGTTAAAGTCCATAGCGATTTCTATTGATGATTTCAGAACATCTATGCCATGCACCTTGAAACCTTTCTGAGCTATCTTTTTTGTTAGATCACCTGTAGCACAACCAACATCCAGAACATCTTTGCCTTCTATCATCTTTAGAGTACTTTTTATTCTTGGATCAGGATGCTTTTTTGACTCCTCAGAACTTATATCCAATAATCTTTGGATTTCACTTTTTGAATAATTTTTTCCATCATAAAAATAAATTTTTTCTGTCATTTTATCAATCTCCATTATTACGTGTAGCCTCTACAAAAAAAGATACACTATAGCTATTAATGCTATGTTCCTTTAGAAGATCATGCAAGACCTTGTTAGAATCAATAAACTTGGCTGCCAGTTTTGGGATAACATTTGCCATGTTTAATTTTCTTTTATTCCTGCTTAATCTAGGATGTGTGTTGTAAAAAAATATCTTAGCATTGGTAAAATGTGGTAATACCGCATTCCTTAATTCGTCAATATTTATTTTTGTTGTTTTATAGTATGCATTATTGGGAGCCGTAAGAAATAATTTCCCATTTTTTTTCAAGACTCGAAATATCTCATCCATCAATTTTCTAACACTTGGTATGTCAAAAGACTCTGAATTTTTTTTAAGATCATGTTCTTTAAGTATATCCATCAGATGTGCACAAACCACTACGTCAAAAACCATGTCTCTGAAAGGCAAACAATCTGAAGTTCCGCAAACATTATGAATGTCATTATCATTTTTTTTTAGGCATAAAAATAAATCTTTGACATTCATATCTAGATTTATTCTTCTGTTACTACTGTCTATTTCTGAAGATGTTATTCCAATACCGCCTCCTACATCTAGAATTTCAAGCTCCTTGAACTCTTTTAATCTAGAAATCAAATAAAATCGGACATCAAAATCGTCGCCCCACCATCTCTGTGGATCAATTGATTGAATTTTTGTTTTGATTTTTTTCAGTTCTATATATGTCATTTTTTGTCTCAATTATCAAATCTTGTTCCAAGAATTTCTTTGTAAAATTTTAGTTCCTTCTCTTCCATGTTGTCCCCACTTATTTTTTTTATTGTTTCTAGCGATTTTTTCTTTAAATCTTCTCTCAATTGTGTGTTGAGCAATATACTGTTTATTGCATTTTCAAAACTTGCTGCATCGTTTTCAACAAAAACAACGGCATTATCAATTATTTCTGAATAGTTTCCCTCACGCTTTGACATAATAACAGGTAACCCGGATGCCATGGCTTCTAGAATTGGTATAGTTATACCACCAAGCAATTCCATTGGCTGTGCGTAGATGTCGCAAGATGCATAATACGCATTTAATTTATCATGTGGTACGCTTTTAATCATCTGCACTTTTTTTGATATACCTAAGGATTCTGCAAGCCCTACAAGTGATTCGTAATTAGGACCATCGCCAATAATTAGAAGGTTGACATTAAGATTTTTAATCGCTTCAATCAGATACCGATGATTCTTTTGTTTGATGAGTCTGCCAACAGATATGATGGTGGGTCTGTCAAAATAAAGTTCTTTTTTACATTGTGGTGAGAACTTATCTAAATCCACCTTGTTATAAATAACTTGAATGTTTCTTGCGCCCATTTTCTTTGCATAGGGAACAATAAACTCATATGCACAAATCACCGCATCTGCATTTTTTAAAACATATGATTCTAAATTTCTTGAAGTGAATTTTAGCTTTAAATACTGTAAGTATTTGCCTTCCTTCCTTGCAAGTTCTCTTTGCTGTTCGTAATTGGTGTGCAATGAAACCATAATAGGAATTGTTAGCTTTTTTGCAATCCTTGTAGCTAACCATCCCTGAATTAACGGATTAAAAGACCTAATCACAGACGGTTTTATTCCTTGAACTAATGTAGTAATTTTATCTTCTAAGGCTTTGTAGTTTGAGAGGTTTACTTTTCTTACCTTGTGAATTTTAAAAACTGCGTCGCCTGCCAAAATTTTTACTTTCTCTTCATCAACCTCCTCATCAAAAAGTGATATGATGTGTACTTCGTCAAACCAATTTTTTGGATTAAAATATCTGTTTTTAATTTCGCCCTTTTCATAATATGACAAAAGCGAGTCATTTGGAAAAACACATAATATTTTAGGCATAACAACTCATTACAAGAATTTCATCTGTTTGAGTTAAAAAAATGTTTTATTTCTTTATATTGATGAAATAAGGTTCTAAATTGAATTGAGTGACATAAGGGTAACATATTCAGGACTTATCGCACTTGTTATCGGTCTAATTAGTGTTGGTACAGGAATTATTTTTACTCTTATCGTAACGCGAAGATTATCTCCAGAAGAGTTTGGAACATGGTCAATTATTGGCAGCATGATTTCTTATTTTCTAATTGCAGAACCTATCATCTCCTTTTGGTCCTCACGACAGATAGCAAGAGGTGAAGACGTAGGTAAAACCTCGCTATTATCTAGTGTATCTTTTTCTCTTGGCGCAATACCACTTTACCTAGTCTTTGCATTTTTTGTTTCTAGCGTAAGTCATTCACATTTGAATTCAATGTTACTTGCGGCTATATTATTGCCAGTAACTTTTCTGAGTCAGACATTAACTGGAGTTAATATTGGTCATAAACCACACGCAACTAGCTACGGTCTTTTAGCTTTTGAATTGTTGAAGATTCCTGCGGGATTGGTTCTAGTATACTTACTTAATCTTGGAGTTAATGGTGCAATAATAACAACTATGATTGCCTACTTGGCAAAAATCTTAATTCAAGCATATTTTGGAAAAACCAAACTACATGACAAATTCAATAAAATGGCAGTAAAACGCTGGCTAAAACTATCGTGGATTCCATTTTATTACAATCTCTCACATATTTTTTGGTCACTTGACGTTGTACTCTATTCCATCATAGTTGGTTCTGTAAAAGGAGTTGCATACTATTCTGTTTCCGTTACAATAGCTGCAATAATAGGTAATGCTGGTCTGATCTCACAAGCACTTTATCCAAAACTTTTAGCTAAAGGAACTTATGACTATGCAAAAGAAAACTTTACACGTTTAATGTATTTTTCAATACCACTTCTTGGGGTGTCAGTTATTTTTGCTAAACCTGCATTATTTGCATTAAATCCTATTTATTCTGAGGGAACAATTATTGTTATAATAATGTCATTTAGAACTTTTTTTTATGTCATAACAGGGGTATTGTATCAAATGCTATTAGGCATTGAAACAATAGATGTAGAAAAAAACCCAAAATTTTCAAGCTTGATAAAAAGTAAGATCTTTTTTGTACCTACATTATCACATATTCAATCTGGCTTGTACATTATTTCACTGGTCGTTACGATAATTATTCTAAATTCATCAGGTATGTCTGAATTGAAAATGGTCACATGGTGGACAGTGATTTCACTTACATTGCAAATACCATTTTTTATTTATGCATGGATTCTTGTAAAAAAACATGTAAAATTTTCGTTTCCATATGTCAACACATTAAAGTATATTGCTGGCACAATATTGTTTACAATAGTATTCCTGCTGACTTCAGGATTTGTGATCAACTATCATCGCAGTATCTATGATTTTCTTCCAGGTTTGATTCTAGAACTTGCTATTTGTATGGGAGTTTATTTAGCAACAACATACATTATTGATAAACAAACAAGAATACTCTTCAAATCAGTGTTAAATGAATTTGGTTCTAATAAATGATATTTCTAACAAATCCATCTCAAATCTATTAATGTTATATTAGAGAGAGAAAAAATGTTAGTACATGATTTCTATTGAAGCTGATGAGGAGCCAGATTTTAATTGGAATGCTCGCTTGCTTAATTCTACTCATGGAACGATTTACCAGACGAAAGAGATTGCTGACTATTTCGAGACCATGCATCAAACAAGGAATATCTTTCTAAAATTTACTAATGAGAACGGCAAAATTGTAGGACAACTATTGTTATCCATATATTCCAGATTTGACAAAAAAGGAAAGGTTGGTCGAATATTAGAAAAAATTCCAGGTCAAAAAAATTTGATTTATCGTTGGTCTTATGGACCTGTTGTCTTTGACCCTGCCTTCAACGATGAAATATGTACAGCACTTCAAGATTTTTTAATTTCTAGAAACTGTATGGTATTAGGATATGAACATCCTCTTACAGGCAGAATGCTTTCTGCTCTAGTAGATCCATTTAAGATTAAACTATGGGGCACATTTCTAATTGACCTCTCTTTGACGAAAGAAGTATTGTGGAATAAGTTGGATAAACATGCTGCTAGAAAAAACATAGAGAGATCAAAAAAAAAAGGTGTTTATATTAGAGAAATAGACGAATCTGCCCTTAAATCCTATCATGAAATACTTCAAGAAACAAAACGTAAAGCAGGTGTTGACTTTGAATTATCAGATTTACAAATTATGTGGAACAAATTACATTCAGTTGGTTTTACGGGGTTTTTAGCTTTTAGAGATGAAATGGCAGTAGGTGGCATAATGGTTTCATCTTTTAACAAATACATTAATGAGTGGGGTGTTGCACGCACAGAAATAGATACTACAGCCAGACTTTACTCACAGGATCTTTTAAAGTGGAAAATTATAGAATGGGGAGTTGATAACAAGTTTAGATATTATGATCTGACAGGTGTAAATCCTGATTCAACTGATGAGAAAGAAACTGGAATTTTTAGATATAAGGAGAAATGGGGTGGGAATTTTATAAAATATAATCAGATTGTGTTATAAGTAAGAATTCATAAATTTACTTCAATTATTTGAGCTGTGATTTTGCATAAAAAAATTATACATGATCTGGTAGCTGTCTTGTTGAACTAGATTCATTATTTTTTATAGACATTATCTAGAATGTGTTCCCAGTACCATTTAGCTAATTTATGAGGATCGTGATATTTCTCTATCCACTGTCGGCTGGAAAGAGATTGTTGATACAACATTTTAGTGTCTTGCATAAGATGTAGTTGCTGTGCAATTTCTTCTGGATTCGAGGCATTTAAGATAGGTGGTGATTCATCTGGCCATGGATATGATAATCTACTACATTCTAAGGGAAAATATGCAATTACTGGTTTTCCTAACGACATTGCCTCTAAAGTAATTAAACCAAAATTTCCTACGTTAAACTGGTCAGCAATAATATCCATCTTTGACATGATGTCTTTAGATTCTATAGGATCCGAGCTTTCAGCAAAGGCTTCAACATGTTGTGTTAGATCTAGATCTCTAATCAACTGTTCTGTTTCTTTAATGTCAGGACCGCGTTTTCTATAATAAAGTCTTCCTTTACCACCCTTATCTAAATAAATACGGAATCCTTTAAACAGTAAATCATTTGATTTAAGACGCTGTCCATCAAATTTAGAGATCCACTGATGGCTAGTAGGATGAAAAATATTTAACGTTTTTTTTTCTACATTGTTTATTTTTTCTATTGGAGCTTTCCAGAATTCTATATCCACAAATTGTCTCCATGGAACTTTATTCTTCAAACCTAAACGATTTATCATTTTAATATGCCCAAATTCAGATGAATAAAAAACAAGACTTGCATTTCTAAACACACGTTGAGCCTGTTTTACCTGATAACCTGTATATCCTACACCACCTGCTAACTCTGTTAAATCTGCCCCTGTTGCATACGACACATAAGATTTTTTTATGAATGGCAAATACCACATGCCTCCTAACCCAATAGAAATTATAAGATCGTATTGTCGTGCTGCTAAAACCTCGCGAAGTTGCCGCATTACAAAATTTTCATATTTTTTGTAGGGTATTATTTTTAGTATTTTACATTCAAATGGATCAATCTCTGGATGAAATTTTTTCCATTCATGAAGTTGTGATTCTCTAATAATTAAATTCGCATTATGGCCAATTTCTGATAAATGATACGCCATATGATATCCTACATTTACTCTGGCAAGAGGAAAACCTCCAATAACGCCAATGGATTTACAGATCAATGATTAACTTTGGATAAATCTCAATACTTATATGATTTGAACTGGTATGGTAAAAAAATAACATAATATCATATTTTAAAATATCTCTAAAGCACATAAATAATATAATGATAATGTAAGGGTAAATTGAGAGTCAAATGATCCCATTTTTTGATGTTAAATTCACTAAAGAGATGGAAGAAGCTGCCTTACATGCATTATACAACGAAAATTTTGTAATGGGAGAGAGTGTTCATAAATTTGAAGAGGAATATGCAAATTATATTGGAACAAAATATGCAGTTTCTGTAAATTCGGGAAACAGTGCACTCCAATTATCATTAATTTCTTTAGGCATATCTAATAAATCAAAAGTAATAACAAGTACGAACTCTTTCATAGCGTCTGCTAATTGTATTTTAATGACAGGAGCTACTCCAATTCTTTGTGACATTAAACCAGAAGATGGGAATTTGGATATTAAAAGTACAAATGAAAGAGCGGATGCTGTACTCCCAGTACATATTTACGGAAACATCTGTGATTACGAATCCATTCGTAATGTAAGTGAACAAAATAAAATTCCTATCATTGAAGATGCATGTCAAGCTCACGGAGCAATCTTCAATGGAAAAAAAGCAGGAAGTTTAGGAGATGTGGGGTGCTTTTCTTTTTACACTACAAAAAATATGACTGTATGTGGAGATGGGGGAATGATAACTACGAACAATGAGGAAATTGCAAATACGATTAGATCACTTAGGGATAATGGAAGAAAATCAAGAACTGAACACGATAAATTGGGATTCACCATGAGGCTGAATACTGTGAGTGCTGCTATTGGTAGGGTGCAGCTACGGCATTTAGATGGATGGAATGAACGAAGAAGAGAAATAGCTAATATATATAAAAAATACATATCAGAGAATTGTTTTCTAACTGAGAATCCAAAAGGAAAATGTGTATTTCATCAAATAGTAATTAAACACAAAAATAGAGATAAAATTATTGATCATCTTTCTAAACATAACATTGGTACAGCTATTCATTATCCTATACCAATTCACAAGCAACCACTTTATTCAAGATTAAAATTAAAATTATATACAAGTGAAAATTTTGTACAAGAAATATTATCCTTGCCATCATATCCTTTACTACAAAATGACGATGTAAAGTCAATATCTGAAAAAATTAACGAAGTGATATAATGAAAGTTGGTGTAATTGGTACTGGATACTGGGGTAAAAAACATGTAGATGAATATTCTAAGTTGGGGCATGAAGTAATAATCTCGGATCTTTCATATGAAAATCTGAAATTTTGTCAGATAAGCTATGGTGCAAAACCTGTTAAGAATTACCAAGATATTTTAAATGACCCTGAAATTAAGGCAGTTAGTATCTGTACGCCAAATTCAAATCATTATAATATGGCAATTGAGATGCTTGATGCTGGAAAAAATATCTTACTAGAAAAACCAATAGCAACCAGTTCTAGAGATGCTGAAAAAATTATTCAACTTGCAAATAAAAAAAATCTAGTATTGCTTGTAGGTCACATATTTAGATTCAATAACGTAATAAGGAAAATTAAAGAACTTATACAAAGCAAACAACTTGGAAAAATTTATACTGTTAATCTAATCTGGACAAATTTAGAACCAATATTTCCAGATCGAGACATTTTATTTGATTTGGGGGTTCATCCTATTGATATAGTAGATAATCTTTTTGAAAAAACACCTCGTAACGTTTTTTGTACAGGTGAAGGATTCAGACAAAAAAACCTAGAATTTGCTATCATTAATTACCATCATGAGCAGCCATTTGGTGGAAAAGATGTTTTTGTTAATATTGAATTAAGTTGGTTAAATCCTATAAGAAATAGAAGAATGATAATTGTGGGTTCTGAAAAAACAGCAATCGTGGACTGTACCATACAAAAAATTCAATTAATTAATAATCAATCTGTAATACAAGAAGACATACAGATAACCCCCAATAATACTATTAGAGATGAATTAGAATTGTTCCTAAATCGAAGTCAAAATATGCAAAAAATAAAACCACCAGAGCCTAGCGGTGAAGTGGCTAAGCACATAGTTGATACTATCGAAGCAGCTCAAAGATCAATTGGTATAATATAATTAAATTAGAGAATTATATCTAATTAGTTCATCGTGACATATGTTGTGATTTTTAGATGCATTCTTTGAATCCATATTCATTTCATGTCTTTTGATTTTATTCATAATTTTCTAGGATCTCTTCCCAAATCTCTTATTTTTTGCTTTTTTATAAACTCAGTATCCTTAGTTGTTCCAATTATCTTTGCTGGAGTACCGGCAACAATAGCAAAATCTGGTACATTTTTAGTTACAACAGAACCTGCTGCCACAAACGAATTTTTACCTATTGTTACAGGAAATATTATTGAGCCAGTACCAATTATAGCATTTTTTTTAATTACTGTATTGAGAACCTTAGCCCTTTTTCTAGTATTAGGATATAAATCATTAATTGTATGAACATCTTGTCCTATGAAGACATTGTCTTCGATTGTTATTTTTTCAGTAATAACAGAATGTGGTCTAATTATTACATTATTACCAATTGTAACATCTTGTTCAATGTAAACATAAGCACCAATTTTAGAATTCTTACCAATCTTAGCTTTGTAAATATTAACAAAATCTCTAATTATAGTGCCTTTTCCAATCTTACAATCTTTTATGATGGAAAATCTTGGATTTGTATTGGATTTTTTTAACATTGTTCTGGCAAGAACTTCCTGATATTTAATAATTAACTAGATATGATTTTTAACTCACACTAACATTCGATTTTTTATAAAATCAATTGATTTTACCGGAGAAGGATCCACCTTATTTAATACTGCAAGATATATGCTAGCATAATCTAATAGGTAAATTAAATTAATTAATTTAGACAAGATGCTTCCTTTAACCGAAAATATTTCTCTATATTCAATCTTATTTATTTCAAAATATTCTTTTAATATCTTCCATCTTTCTTTAGTCTTGTAATAATCATCATCTCCTTGTAAAAGAATTGGCTGAAAATTAGATGGTCTTTCCCATGAAACAATTCCGTTGTGACAGGCTTCAATAGCCTCTTCTGTCACCGCATGATGTTTTGCATTTTCTTGGAGTGAATTCTTAAATCGTATTGCAGCTGCTTGTAATCCACCAGGATAGTAAATTAATGGAATTCCAGATAACCACTCTGCAAGATTGAGTGAAGGGTTTTTTTCAGTAAGATTAGATGAGTAAATCTGGGTTCTTAGGTTTTTTAAAAGATTAACTGATTCGATTACATCAGTATTTTTTATAGGAATTGTAGATCCTAAAACTTTCAACATCGAATACAGGAAAATTGTAAACGAAGTCCTTGGAGAATGTAGCTGTGGGATCTCTCTAAATGCTATTTTATTTTTCATACAATATTCCTGCATTTTTCCACCGGAAGAAAAGACAATGATTTTACTACTTACTTTTCTTGCAGAATCTAATATGGTCAGAGTTTCTACAGTATTTCCTGAAATGCTAGTTGTTACTACCAAAGTATTTGAATCAACTGTATTTGGAAGAAGGTATCCTTTTACTACCGAAACATGAATTTTTGTTTTTGATAAAATAGAAGAAAATACGTCGCCAATTGCTCCAGAGCCTCCCATTCCGGCAAACACCATGTGTTGTATATTTTTAAAATCAATTCCATCGTGTTCTGATTCAAAAGATTCTAAGGCAATCTCTGGCCATCTGTCGTAAACTTCATGCATTTTTTGTGGATCGTATTTACGTAACGTAGATAGATCAATCAAATCTATAAGTTGGAAGTTTAATTGTAATATAATGTTTAATCATGAGAGTATTAATGATTTTAAAATAATGTAAACTCTGGTATTCTAAACATCTACTTCAATAATAGATTGTGTATCTACACCGTATCTACCACGAAACTTAGCATATGCGCTTAATAATTTCCATGATAGTGAAATGGGTAGTATGTGTATTCTAACATTCTTTGCCCCATTTTTTCTAAAAAGATTCTCATAATCATGCATAAAGCAATATCCATTTAATTCTTTACCAATATTTTTTTTATTATACCAATCAATTGAAATTATCTTATTAGTAGAAAATGAAACTAACTTTCCAATTACTTTTTCAATATCATTAAAATTAATATGCATCAAAACCTCACTTGCAAAAACAAGATCAAATTTTTCTTCTACGATAAGGTCCTGAACCTGCGTACAACAAAAATCAATTTTGTCATTGGAAACATATTTTTTTGCATTTTCTAATTGCTCTTTCGATATGTCAATCGCTACGTATTTTTCTGGTTTAAAAAATTCTGAGAGAATTTTGGTGTATCTACCAGAACCGCATCCAATTTCCAATAATTTATTAATCTTTAAAGTCTGGAGTAATTTTATAACATGTCTTTCTTGATCTTTGAATCTGGATTGTAACTGTCTAGGAACATTTTGTAATTCTTCATAATATCCTGGTCCACGCTTCTTCCAATATTCTGATACATCCAAAATTAATTCGATTATGTGACATATGGTTAGTTATAAAAATTATACTCGGAAAGTTCATCAATTATGAAATTCATTAAAAACAAGATAGATTATGGCGAAATGCTGTCATTTGCCGATGAGATTCATAAATTTTTGGGAAATAGGCTAAAAATGTTTCTAGGGTTCATTGGTGAGCAACATTATTTCAAATCTAGATTTGATGAAGGTTGATACACTTAATCTCATAAAAGAGATAAATTCTGGCTATGCAAAGATTCTGAAAAATGACAGTCACAAGGCAAGAAGTATTAATCATAAACCGTATTTCTTTAATTTATTAAATTCATACATTGTAGAAAGATTATAAAAACGCAAGAATCCATACGTTGCGAGACATTGAGACAACAAACCAAGATTCACTCTAGCTTGAGAACCGTAGAATGGAAAAATAATGCAGTTATAATGATAGATCAGACAAGACTGCCAAACAAGCTTGTCTTTGTAAAATACACGGATTATAGAAACATAGCAAATGCAATTGAGAATCTTGTAGTAAGAGGTGCTCCTGCTATTGGAGTTTCAGGCGCGTTTGGATTGGCTTTAGCTGCTTTACAAAGCAAAGCAAAAACAAAAGAAAGATTATTAGAAGATCTAGAAAAGGCAAAAAAAATTCTCTTTGAAACAAGGCCTACTGCTGTTAATCTTGCATGGGGATTAGATAAAATAATGAAAGTTGCAAAATTAGGTAATGATGTTTCTGATATTAAAGAGTCAATAATTCATACTGCAAAAAAAATGGCAGAAGATGACATACAGACTAACATGATTATGGGAAAACATGGTGCAAAACTGTTTGATAATAATGATACTATAATGACCCATTGTAATGCAGGAGCACTGGCTACAGTTGGATATGGTACTGCATTAGGAGTCATTCGTGCTACTAAAGAGAGTGGAAAAAAGATCAAAGTAATAGCGACAGAAACAAGACCTGTAATGCAGGGTTCACGTTTAACAGCTTTTGAACTAAAACACGACGGTATTGATGTTAGCCTTATTCCTGATACCGCAGTGGGATATGCCATGTCAAAAGGGTTGGTAACAAAAGTGATAGTAGGTGCAGATAGGATTCTAAGAACTGGTCATGTATACAACAAGATTGGTACGTATCAAGTAGCAACAATGGCTAGACAACACAAAATACCATTCTATGTTGCAGCCCCACTTTCTACTTTTGACCTAAAGAGCAATCCTGAGGATGTTATTATAGAACAACGCAAAGCAAGCGAAGTTACTGGAATTGCAGGTAAAAAGACTGCTCCAGAGAACATTAATGTGATAAACCCTGCTTT
>CAZDTF010000004.1:0-19072 GCA_964508325.1 uncultured Nitrosopumilaceae archaeon
AAATTCATGACAAAAACGTAATCAGAGCAATAACTAAAAAAAAACCAGAAAGACTGATGCAATTCCTGTCTTGTGCGCGTTAACATTCGCGGTCGCTTGGATTATTTCTGCTTCAAAATTCTTAGGGGCTGGTAAAAAATCCCAATTTTTAGAAGGCTGGGACATGGGATAAGATCGGATATACTATAGGAAAATCCCGTCCTTCCCAATTTCTGTGCCTATTTTTATTCCTGCGTGGGACTCACGGGATACGAAATGGGAAAGAAAATGGCTCATTTGGGAAGATATGTAGGCATCCTTTGATTGCAAAAATTTTCTATTTTGAGGGGAGAGTATATTTCCTTGACGTTCTTGCAAACCACTTGGAGATTGTATTTGGTTGCATTTGTTTGAAAAGTGTTTTCCATTTTATGTTTCCCTTCTCCTGCTCACGTGTTAGGTGCTTCAGTATTTCTTCCCATTTCATTGTTTTATTTTTTTGGTTTCTTAATTGGAAGATGACAGAATAGAGAATCTTTTCATCACCTTCACTTGTTGTTGAAGAGCCATCATTCTGACCAGAGGTTAAAGATTCGCTAGAATTTTGTGAAAATTTGAAAGAAATTCCAGTTATTTGTTCGAAATGATCTTCGGGCTGTTTGTGATGGAATGACGGAGTTGGTATCTCCCATAGTCGCATCTTATCGTTGGAATAAACCACATATGCTCTGTTCATGTTAAGTTCTTCAATTCTTGGCCACCTTTCATTGGCCTTTCGAAATGATGATTGATTGTATCCCATCTTGTCAAAAATCTTCTGCCTTTCCTTCATGATCTCATCGAAGGTCCAAACCCATTCATCTCCAAACAGCCTCTTTGGAGCACGCTTTAGTATGAAGATATTTGCTTGATCCCTTACCCCAGAAAATGCATCCTCAGGTCGCTGGTAATCAGTGCATAAGGATATGTTGTAATGTCTTGCTTTTCGTATAAAGTTTAGAATTGCTTTTTTTACAAGTGTAGATTCGTTCTCACCTTTCAGAACAGACGCAGTCAATTCTCCCAACTCCCTCATTACAACCACCATCCTATGATGACAGGTTTGTTCTTTCGTCCATTGTGACCTTGGCTTTCCCACTTTTTCATCTCTGAGTTGTTTGAAATGATTGAATGCAATATCTCCCAAAGAACGGATTATCAGTTCAAGTGTCTTGAATTTTTCAAATTCGTTTGGAAAGAGTTTAGGATTAAAGACAAGGATTCTCCGTTCTATTCGAGCTTCAAGTAGTGCCTCAGTAAATTTCGTTACTATCAGTTCATTGTTTGCAGTTCGTTCGGTTCTAGAAGGTTTAGGTAAATGTTTAATTTTAATCCAATTTTTGATCTCAGAATCAGGTTTTCTTGGGGGATTGGTTCTGTCATACTCGACTATCACCTCTCCTTGCTTTCTTAATTTGTCAACCCACTCATACTTTGTATAATAAACGCCATTATAGTAGTCTATGGCGTGATTGTCCCATTCTACGTGATCCGGACACAGAATTGAGATCGGATAACGGACATTACAGTTGCAATGAATTTCTTCTTTTTGCATTGGATGTTGGATCTTTTTTTCTTCAAATTTTTTTTTACAATTGAGGTTAATGCACCAGAAACAATTCTCTAAATTATCACTTGCCCAAAGATCAAGGACTGTCCAACCATTTTTGTATAATTCTTCGGCAACAAATTCGTTGAGACTTGATTTTCCACTACCCCGTTGTCCTTGAGTCATTATGACCTGTTGACGATTTGGAGAAATCCAAGCACCGGTATCTTCTCGGTAAACAGTGTCCTGAACGTATGATCTCATGAATCTAATTTTTCGGTAACATTCGACCGGATCTTGGTCTTGTCATCCTCTTCAAATCCAAGTTTCTGTTCATGGATTATCCTATGCAAATTGATGTAAAGAGTTGAAAAATATTTCATGAAAGCCTTTTTCTCTATGTTGATAACCGCGTGAAAATAATTTCTACTGACATACATTGTTCGATCTCTACTGTTAGCTATGTCCTTTTGACTTGTAAACATCGGTTGACGTCCATCAGAATAATCATAGTAAAATCCACCTTGAAGTACTACCTGCCTAAAGTCTATTGATTCAAACGCAAGTCTTACCGGAACCGGTTCTCGAATTTGGATAAACATAGTTTCATTTTTGATATGGGTTATAGGATTGAGATTTTGTAATGCTGGTAATTCGATAAGTTCATCATATCGGAGTGTCTCAACAGGCTCAAAGAGAATCGTTCGTGATTCGACGTTTTCCGGGTGAATCTTGTTTCGTTTAACATGAAGATAGATGTTCCCTTCCCAGATTTGTTCCAGCCTTTGCCAAGCATCCATGTCTATCTCTACATTTGTTTTAATTACACCCTGTCTGACTGCTTCGAGAACTTGGGGGACAAACATCATGAAATTCTGACAAAGAAGGAAAAAGTGGTCAAATCCCTGGTCGGCATCATTGAGCCCCATGAACATCTGTAAGACCTCACCAAAATCTGGGCTATGGTATCTGATTGATTTTGGTTGCTTGGAATCGTCATAGTTTTGTGACATGATTTCTTCTGTTGAACTAATTTTAAAAAAGTCATTATTGTGGTCATAAAGACGCTAAATCAGATTCAGAAATCCTTCGAATGATTAGTTAAAAATTACTGGGAAATGATATTAACAGACGATCTTTCTATAATTAATATAAATTGAGTGCTGATGATTTAGGCCAAAATAAAGAAGATAACAAACCAAAAAATAATAATAAATTTTTTCCTCAAAATAAATTAGTTTTTGTAATAATCGGTATCGGTGTAATTGTTGCAGTTAGTGGAGTTTTTGGTTACATGTATTTTGAAGATCAACGAAAACAATTACAAACCAAACTAGAC
Organism: uncultured Nitrosopumilaceae archaeon; assembly: GCA_964508325.1. Taxonomy (GTDB): domain Archaea; phylum Thermoproteota; class Nitrososphaeria; order Nitrososphaerales; family Nitrosopumilaceae; genus TA-20. Next base: position 2,907 of record CAZDTF010000004.1, read on the forward strand.
GCTGAACAGAAAAAAGCCCAACAGTTAGAATCACAAAAGAAGCAAGAAGAATTACATGCACAACAAGTTCAAAATCAACTACAGCAACAAGCAGAGCAAAAACAAAAAGAATTAGATCAGAAACAGCAACAACTACAAGAGCAGAAACAATTACAAAAGGCACAGCAAGATATTGCACAATTTAAGCAACAACAATTAGAACAACAAGCTACTCAGCAAGCTGCAGAGGCTGCACAAAAACAGGAAGAATTACAACAACAAGCATTACAACAACAAGCAGTAATTCAACAACAACAGCAACAGGCAACTCAACAACAACTACAGGCGGAAAAAGATCAGATTATCGCAGAATCAAAAACTAATGTCTTGATTAGAGGAGTTATCAAAGGTTATCTTAATTTTTACATTCCGCCAGTGCCTAACTACGCAGATCCAGGTGTATCTAATGGTGTCGAAAATATAGCAACAACTTTGAACACGTACAAATTCTATGGCGTTGCTATTCACAGAGTTTATGATTCAAGTCAAGCGGATATTTCAGTACAATGGATACAAAACTTTGGTCCAAATCCACTTGGTCTTACCACATTTAGTCAGTTTGTCCAAGTTGGTCTAGGAACAAATTCTTGTTATGGTACATGGGAACCGTTTACTCCTTGGACTGTTGAGAAGATTCTATGGCATGAATTTGGTCATACAATGGGATTTGGACATAGTTCTGATCCAAATAATGTAATGTATGCAACCACGCAAACAAAATTCACCACAGACTATCAAGGGAGTATATTTCTAGGAAATGGATATTGGAAAGCAATTTCATTTTGTAAAGCTGGGCAATATTATTATTCAGTTAGTAACGACAATCAGTATAACGGCTTTAACGTATATCCAGTTCCACCAAATACAAATCCTAATGATGTGATTAACGGGAAGGCATCTTATTATGACTGCGGTGCTTTCAATAAGATTTCTGTCACAAACACATGTAGTGTTGCAGCAGGATCATATTTACTCATTTATAATCCAAACAAATTACTTGGCGGAAATGACATGAATGTAAATATAAAAATAGTAGACAACAGTCCAGAATTTAATCCAAATATGACTTGGGACATGAATGTATTTTCACTTGACCCAAATTATCTTTCTCAGGTTTGGCAACTATTTCATAATAATTAAATCAGCAACCAAAGACAACAAAATCAAAAAACCAAGCAAATTCGGCGTGATAAATGTATTTGACATCAATTTTGCTATTGTTTTCTAGAATCAAATAGGACAATACTATACCGGAACTTGTAAGATTCGGAAGGAGATTATGCTGGTCCACAGGGATGTGAAACAATATTGTCCTAAGTTTGGTTCCATTCTAGTTCAATATCCTTGAGGGGTCTGCCAAATGGTTCAGTTCCCTTTCGTTTTTGTGTTCTTTTTCATTTTTTTTCTAATTTTTTATGACATTTATCATGAAGAAGGGTGGCATGAGACAAATCATCGGTTTTGCCTCCCTGCGAGTGTGCAATTACATGGTGACTTGTTCCTTCTTGGAATTTGAACTTCTTTTTACATTCTGAACAAACACCTTTTTGTCTAAAATAAAGAATTCTTTTCTGTTCGGTATCTTGCAACCGTTTTGAATCTTTTTTAACATATGGCTTAATTCGTTTGAATTCATCAAGTAAGAATTCAAGTCTAGTTTTAAACGAATCCGGAGTTGTAGCTTTTCTTGCCTCTTCTTTGTATATTCTATATTTTTTGAATAACCCAAAATTCATTCCATTTGGCGGGATCGAATCATATACTGAAAAACTGTTCAGGTTTTTCAAAAATTCTTCAGCAAAGTTTGCGAATTCATTAACTAAAGTAGTGTTATCTGCTTTGTCTTTTCTTAAGAAAGAAATCAACAAATAGAATGAGATCAGTTCCCTTGGCTGTAATGCCGATAACATAACATTGAGACTTTGACTCATCATTTCTATATTTCCTTTTACAAATGTTATTTTTTTAGAAGAGATGTCTTTTTCATATTTTTTCAATATTATTTCGAAGTTATCTAATCCTAAATCAGGAAATATTTTGTTTTTAAAATCAGATTCTAATTCCAAAAGTAAAAACTCTGCAGCTAACAATCTCCATCTGAACCGTTTTTCAACACCAAGCATTGAAAATAATTGGTGGTTTCTTAATTCTATGAAGGTATCTTTGAATTTTCCTCTATACGCATTTATTTTTTCAGCTTTGTTCAATGGTGAACCTTCTTGCAGTCTTAAAAAAGTTTGTACAATATCTTCTTCTTTAGTCTCTTCATCGAAGCTTTTTAGTCTCAAATAATAAACACAATATGCATCTAATAGAATTTTTTCTCTACTTTGCAATTCAGAGTATTTTTTTAAATCAGAATTTTTTAAATCCAATATTCCTTCCAAATACTTTCTAATTGCTAACAGTCTTTGTTGTCCATCTAGAATTTCAAATTCTCCGTCGTTGTTAACAAATAACACAAGAATTCCAATAGAATATCTATTTTCAATTGATTTAATTAGTTCAATTTTTTGTTGGTGTTTCCAGACCTCTCCTCTTTGATATTCCTTGTTAATTTTTATTTTATTCTTATTAAATAAATCGAGCAAGTTACCAATTACAAAATAATTGAATTCCATGTCTGGGACTTTTTGTCGTACCATTATTACATAACCTCTATTGGAATTCTTAAATGCAAGATAAATTTTATTCGTAATTGGTCCATAAAAAGAAGATTATAGAAGAAATCATGATGAATTTATAGATTTAATGAATCATATAATGCAGCTAGAACTAATTTTGCTTTGTCATGAGAATTAATTAGTTCTGCGAGTGTCATGTTTATATTTCCACCATGAGCAATAGAATCTCTATTTGTTATGATGTTTTGATACATTATCTCTGAATCAGATCCTTTTATTTTACTATCAAAATGATTAACATACTTTTCACTAAATTTTCTTAGAATTTTTCCCCTAATTGCTTCTAACTTAAGATGTTTATATGCCTCAATCGTTTCTGAGACAAAAGTAGCTAGCTCAACATCTGAAGATTTTTTAGCCCGTTGACCTACAATTTTTTCAATTTCTTTTTCATATTCACCACATATATGAATAAGAAGAAATTGTGTAAGAAAACTTTCTACTTCACTTCCTTTAGAATTTGTATCTTCTAGGTGTTTTTGACAGAGTAAAAGATTTTTATCAATATCTGATAAAGTCACAAATTCCTCATCCGAATAATTCTTTTTCTGCTAATGCCATCCTGCTAATTACTACATCTACATCAGTGGTTGCTTCTCCAGTGTATTTTTTGAATTCCGCATTGGTTCTTAGTTTTTGAATTCGTTGTTTTATATCATCAGGGCACAAATCATAATGTCTTGCAAATGCAATAAAAATCGAATCAAAAATAGAAGGGTTCAATGCTCCTGTTGGATTAAATGGTCTTTCACCGAGTTTTTCGATTAAAATATCGCAGGTTTTTTTAAACCGTGTGGTTTCCTCTGTAACAAAATGTTCAGTGGGATTACGCTTTTGAGCCATGAAATTAGAAAGGAAATCTTTCATTGGTTTTTTATATTCTAAGCCTCTGTGATACAATGCCAAATATCTTAGAATTAATTGTATATCCTTCTGCCTTGTATCAAGTTTAGGTTTTCCAAGTATTTTTCTCCATTTATCATACTTATTTAATTCTACAAGTAAGTCATTGAGTCTTCCTGAATAGACACAATTTCTAACTTCTTGATCCTGAAGAGGAGTACCTCCAGTATTGAGTCTCTCAAAAATATGATATATACTCGTATAATCTTCTTCTGGATGGAGTTGCTTCACAATAATACTTCTAAGAACTGAATTTTTGAATTTACGTTGGTCTGCCTCTTCAAAATCAACAAATCTTTTTTTGTACCATTTACTTTGTTTGTTAATACCATCAAGCCGAAATTCTCTCCTTCGACCCGTAAAATCAGCTTCTCCAAAATATCCATCCATAAAGTAAAAAACACTTTGAAGACGTTGTCTACCATCTATGACGACATTTTTTTGATCAGGTTGTACATAAAAAAATACAGGAGGAATAGGCAGACCCATCATAAAAGATTCTACAAGTCTGGAGGCCTGCACTATGTTCCATACATAACTTCTTTGAAATACTGGTATTACAATTTCGCTATTTTTCCATTTCTGATAAAGTACCTCTAGAGTAAAATCAGCTGGAATAATGGTGATATCATAGGCAAGAGGAGTTTCCTCATCATCTAGTTGATCACTTTCAATTTTTTCGATTTGTAAATCATCTCTAATTGTTTCTTCTCCTTCTTCTGCCATACCGTACTTTAACCAATTATCTCATAAGGTTTATGTTTTTATTCTTCATTCAATTTCACTTTTTTAAATAATATTTATTGTGATTGATTTACCATTTCTTGATCATATATTTCTAATTGTTGAAAATTTCAGAAGAAAGGTCTCTCTTAATCAATTTGAAGATCTATTCAAAGTTCTTATCATATTGGTACATACTATTTTTCTGCTTTACCAGAAAAACCTAATTTTATGAAGTAGTTTGTCACTAGTTTTTGCTTATGTAAGTAGCATATTTAACAATATTAAATTCGTCATTTAACAAATTTCATTTTACACCATTAATGGGTTTAGCTAGATTAGTTTAATCCCTATCAATATTAATTTCAGTACAAAATGGTTTAGTTACAGTATTACAACACAGAGCAAGCAATTTTGTATATCGTTTGACATCATATTTGCCCTTTGCCATCTCTAATGGGGTAGAACGCTTTCTCTTCCGAGAATAATCAGTTATGACATATTGTATTTTCTGGCCTGCCTTAATCGACTCTCCTTCCTCTCTTAGTTGTATCATTGCATCTTTTTGAACAGAATTTACTTTGTATTCTTCTACATTTTTTGAGACTCTGGTTGTAAAAGACAAATCTTTGACAAGCACTTTATTATCCTCAAGTAACTCAAGATATTTTTCGTATATCTTTACCGCCTGTGGCATTAGACTTTTCACTTCAGAAATATTATTTCCAGTCGCCATCAATTGCAATATCTCCTCCTGACATTTCTTGAAAAACAAGGGAGTATCATGCCTTCGCAGCTCAATCCCTCTCACCTTCAGCTCTCCGCTTTCAAATGCTCCAAAATAGCGGTTTGCCACAGGGACCATCTCATCCTCTTTTGAAGAAAGAAAGACTAGCCACTTGTAAATGTCAAGTGACATCTCAAATCCTGTTGCCTTTACAATTTCATCCCGTATCTTTTCACATTCATTTCTTGTCACATCTCTTTTGTATAGCCACAACGAATCCACAATTCCATGCAGCACTTGAAAGCCGTTTCTTTCAGCAATTCGAACCGCTTGCAGCAAGATCTGTCTTGCAAAAGCACAGACTGCCATGTGTGCATCTATTCGTCCAAATTTTGCATTGTTAAATCCAAGATAACCAAACGATGTAACAAGTATCCACTTTAGAGCAGATTTCCTTGCTCCATAGATTGATTTGTTATGTTGTGTTTTTGCAAGCAAATCGGTATACAGTTTTCTTTTCTTTAATAATATTTTCAATGTTTGTGGAACAATTCCTGTCCTTTTACAAATATGATAATTTAGTTCTGGCACTTTATTTTCAGAATCAGGACAGCATTTACACAAAATAGTTTCAGCTGAAATATTCTTTTTTTCCATTATACTACCATACAACGATGCAAAGTCAAGCTCTGCAACATTTTCGTATACGCCCACTTCAGGCTCAAAGATCAATCCTCCCCTATCACCAATTAGCAATTCATTTCTTGGTTTGAAAGCTTCTGCCATGATTGGTTTCCATGGAACCAAAAGCCCTCGCTTTGTTGCATTATAGAACTGTAGTGAACTCATGCATTTTCCAATCGATGCTCTTGATGCTATCTGAATTGGCATCCTACAAACACGTGCTATCTCATAAATTCCGTGAAGGTCATTTTCTTCATTCCAAATAAAACAGCTTTTACAGTCAATGTGGATACGACCAAGTAGCTTAATTGCAGTAGGTTTGAAGTACATCCTACCATAGGAAAAAAACGATGTTCCTGCCTGTTTTGGCCTCTGTAAAGATACTTTTTCCCTTCCCAGCACAAGCTTGTTTGAGATGTGTTGCTCTTGTGCACGATATATGAGATATGGAAAATCAAAGGTATCACCATTTTCTGTTATAATAAAATCTGGATCCTGATCTTCAATGGCCTTGACAAATTCCAATATTGTATCTGCTTCATCATTTGATGAAATTGTGACATCGTCAATAACGATAGAATCTAGCTTGTCTGAAAACTTGGCTAGCTTGTTTTGTTTTTTTGGAATGACAGTCAAGTGTACCGTTTTGAAATTAGGTATTTCATATTCAGTTGATTCAATGTCATCATGCGATGTCCAGAAATTGTTTTTAGAAAACTTGCCAAGTGGAAATATATCGTGTTCATAAAAATAGCTCTGAATTGGAGGAACATCAACATTGTATAATCTGTATTTTCCAAATTTGTACGAGGATTCTATCGTCTTTGCAAGCTGTAAGATCGAATTTGAATCTTTTAATTGTAATTGCAATACACTGGATTTTTCTAAATCGGTTACTTTCTCAAATCTTTGTACTTGATCTGCACTAGCTATGTAAGGAAGAATTTTTTTGTTGTTAGATAATTTTTCAAGCTCTTGTTTGTCATCGCATGCAACATAGATTGATGGAGTCCAACTCTCTTCAATTCTTATTATTGATTTGTTATCCTTTATCCATGACACCATTGTGCTTCCTACAGGATACGAATCAAAAAGAAACCCGCTTGTCATTTGGTTTTGATCTTCTTTAGTAAAAACTCGATTATCTGCTGTTGTGATAAAACAAGTGACATCAATACAGATTCCGTAGGAAATGCCTCGCCTTTGGCATTAATTGCCTTGATGTGTTTGTAGCACTGTCTTAGCATCTTTTCAAAGATTTTCTGATCTTCTGCCCTCAGTCCATCTGAAAATCCTCTCCATGCCTCAATTTCCTTTGCCAAAAGGTCATCTTTTGGGAAAAGTGCCATTTCTAGTCCTCTCTCAGTAGGAGAAGTTGCTTGTACTGGTAAAGCAAAATGGTCATAAGGATTGCATGTATTCGGATAGGTTTTGCAGCCATCACACATGCAGAGATATGTAATCTTGAGGCAAGAAATAGCCTATCAAAGCAGGCTTTTTCATTTTTGTCTAATGCATTTCTAAATGTTTTCCATTGTTTCTCTTCCTGCATTAATGCAATTCTAAATGATGGAATTGTCCTGCCCAAAATGATCACCTGTGAGAAATAACTTCAATCCTGGATTCTTTTATGGTATAATTTTTGTTATCAATTCCTATTGTAATAGTATCATCCTTGTTTGATAGTACAACAGCTCTATCAAATGATCTCTTGATTATGTCATCATGTTTTCCAAGTTTTGAAACTGATATTATCACAAGACATTGTTTTAATTTTGAAATTGATTCTAATATTGAATCAAGTAATAGCTTTGCATCTATCTTATCAAGATATGGATCATCAAACATTGCAAGTAATTCTGATATAACAACAAGCTTTGCATTGTATTTTGATATTATATCAGATAATTCATTTGTTATCAGATTTTCTAGTTGATATACAGTAAATGCACGAGAGGAAATTATTTTTGATAATGTGTTCTTGATATCAAGTCCGTATTGTCGTGCAAAATTTATCCCAAGATATGGATCTGAGCTGTTTCCTGCATCTATTACTATCACATGTGAATTTAATCCGCCATATCTGTGTGGAAGCTGAGCTCGAACAACTAGCCTTTCAATTAGTTTTTGTGATCGATTTCCAATGATTGCAACTTTTTGTCCCAAACTAAACATGTGCAGGGAAGAATCTATTTTTTCGATATCGATTGTTAGCCTGGGTACTTTGGATGCACTTTGAAATAGAATAGATTTTTCGGCTTTGGGAACAAGGTGTCTTTTTTGCAACGAATCAGAGAGAAGTGAGCCACAAAAAGGACATGGTTCTACAATATGAGATAGTTCTACTTCATACTCTATCTCACGCAAGATGTTTTTGCAGTTGGAGCAATAGTATTGTAGTTTCACATGGTTTGACATTGGTACGGTAATGTACGGTAACAGATATAAAATGTTTAAGGCTGATTTGTAAAATCAGATAACGATCTTTGCTTTGTATCGTGCCAACTTAACTTGTCAAGGCCTAAAGCTAGGCGGAGTTTATTAGCAGTTTCTGGGGCAAATCCTTCAAAATGATTGTTAACCATCAAGATAGAAAAAATCACATCTTTTTTGAGGGCTTTGATCTTCTTAGCCCATTTATTGATTAATTCAGTTCTATCTTTCTGGATAGTTCCAAAATTACTTTCTGGAATAGATCTATCCCCAACTAATCTCATGTATACAAAATCAGTGGTGATAACGGCAGGATTACTAACCCCTTCTACTTCATTCCAGATTTGACATAGATTTTTTTCTGACAAGTATTTGATTGCTTCAGCGGAAAACCATGACTCGTGTCTTCCTTCAATGGCATATCGATAAGTAGAGGGAAGATGCTTTACCATTTTTTCCAGATTGGGATTTGCTTCCTTAAATGACAACGATGGCGGAAGCTGGACGACAAGAATCTTCATTTTTATTTCCAGTGGCTTGATTGAATTCAAAAACTGATCAAGATATGGATTTGGTTTGAGTCTGGCCTCATGAGTTATTTGTTGTGGCAGCTTGGCAGAAAAAGTAAAGTCTTTTGGGGTATCGGAAAACCATTTTTTTGTCATTGATTGGGACGGTATACGATAAAACGTGGAGTTGATCTCAGTGGAATCAAAAACAGAAGAATAATGTTTTAGATATTCAGAGCTTGACATGGTTTTTGGATAAAAAGGTCCAATCCATCCTTGGTAACTCCATCCTGTACAACCTATTTTTAATTCCAATAAGATGGTATTAACTATCTGTAAAATGTATTTTTCGCAATTTTGCTTGGGTACAAGTTCCTTCCTTTTTGCTTGAATAATTTCAATTTCGTGGTCAGTATCATTATATAATAAAGATTAGTCTGTTGTGAAAAGTCTATTTGCTGGTTTTTCTCCGAATAGCTGAATTGTTTTGTCAATAGTATAGAGCCTATTTCCTTTCAATACACCAACGGGGATTTTTCTCTCGCAACATAAAATAACAAAATCAACATCTTTTGTAACGACCATGTAACCATATTTTGAAGCGTAATCTGCAATATCAGAATCTTTCATGTCTTGCGGTAAATCTGGCTGGTGTCCAACACAAATCAACATATTTTCTTTCTCAATTTCCGATCTATTGCTTAGATATTGACCTTGACAATGAACGTCAAACAATAATTTCATATCTATTCAACTATTCTTCCGCTATTTTCTTCAAGCCACTTCTTATTTTCCATATAATTAGGCATGAATTTTTGTACTAATTCCCAAAAATGATGAGAATGGTTTCTAATCTTTAGATGACAAATCTCATGAAGTATCACATAATCTATTGCTCCTTTTGGAGCTTTTAGAAGATGTTCGTTGAGATTAATTACGTTATCTTTGGAGGCACTTCCCCACCTAGTTTGCATTTTTTTGATATTGACATTGTTTGGTTGAATTCCTATCTTTTTAGCGTAAGAATTGACTTGTTTTAGCAAAAACTGCCTTGTGTATTTTTTAGTGACATAATTTGCATCTTTTCTTTTTTTTAACTCTAATTGTTTTTTGTATATCCATTGTGCTTTGTTTTCTACTATTTTTTGTATATCAGAATGTTTCTTAGTCAGTGGTGTTCTTACTATTACTTGATCTGCATCTACGGTAATTTGAGATGTTTTCCTTCTCTTGCTTTTAACAACAGAATAATCGATCACGTTATTACCAAAATGTATTTTGTTTTTCATAATCTGTTTTTCGCCAAAGTAATTATTGTTTCTGACAAGGGATTAATCTTTTCTTCAGACATACCATTAGCACTTAGAATATCATAGACAATTGCTTTCATGTTCTTCTCCGAGCTTGTTTTTGTCTTCCATCCTATGATCTTTGTTTCCTGCGATATTTTTGAAAATAGATCCTTTGTAAGTTTGATTGCCTCTTTTCTATCATCATTAATTTGTTGTAGTTCACCATAAACTGCAAATTCAAATGGGGTTGCCTTGTAATCACCAAAGACTTTCTGCCTTTCTTTTTCTTCACCTAGAGCCAAATCATAAATTTCCTCATAGCGTTTTGGATCAGTAAAGTAGGCTGCGTTTTTCTTTCGTCTTTCTTCCTCTTCTTTGATTATCTTTTCTAGTCTTTCACGCAATTTTTCATAATAGACTGGGTTGTTTGCAGCAAGCTCCTGTATTACCTGCATTGCCTTGTTTTTTACTAAAGCTGCCTGTGCTCTCTGACTTTTTACTTTCTTTTTTACAAAGGCAATAAAATTTTCATAACTGATATCGGTTGGATTGATTAGCTCAGAGATGTGTAAAGACCGAATGTGATCATCAATTAATTGTTGGATTTTTTTGGCATAAGGCTTTGTGCTGGGCTTGACTCCTTCATAATAGGTACGAATGATTTGCCTTGCCTTGCTTAGATATTTGAAATCCTCTAGATACGGCTCTGCCTCCTTTCCAGGCATGACTGCATCTAGTGCCTTTGAGAGCATCTTAAATGAATATTCAAATTCCTCTCTGATATCTGCCGGTTCGAATTTTTCAATTATTTGGTCTGTATTGTTCTTGTCAATTCCAGTGAAAAATGCCATTGCATCTGCATGTCTGTTTTTGAGTTCTGCTAATAAGGCATCTAGTGGTTCTAGTGCACCTTCAACATCTTGTTCTTCAAACATCTCTAGTGCCAGTCCCAATTCTTTTGTTATTCCAGAATAGTCAACAATCAATCCGTGAGATTTTGCTTCATCGTATGGTCTGTTGACTCTAGCTATTGCCTGAAGTAGATTGTGTTCTCGTAATCCTTTATCAAGATACATTACTTGGCAGACAGGTACATCGTATCCAACAAGTAACATGTCAACAACGATTAAAATTTTTGTTGGATCTTCGGTGCTTTTGAATTTTTCAGCTTCTTGTTCTCGGTGTTCTGGGGAAAGATAATACTTGTCCCAATTCTTTCCATCTTTTCCTACTTCACCCAGATTTGATGTCATGATTATTTTCGATGGTGGTGCACTAAGATTGTCTAACTCTTCTTTGTATAATACAGCAGCTTCTCTTGATGGTGCCACAAGCATTGCCTTGTAACCGTTTGGTTCTATGTGTGTCGTGTAATGCTTAACAAGATCTAGTGCAATTCGTTTAATTCTAGCTGGGGCTTCGGCAATCTTTCCTTTTGTGACATATTGTTTTTTGAGCTTGTCCTTTAGCTCTTTATCTAATCCTTTGAAGACACGTTCAAAGACTTCATCTATTGTATCACCGCCTTCTACGAAGAGTTCTGGTAGTCTTCCATCATAACGTATTGGAATGGTTGCACCATCAGCTTGTGATTCCTTGAAACCATATTTATCCAGCATTGGACCAAAAACCTTGTAGGTACTCTTATCACGCTTGTCAATTGGTGTACCTGTGAATGCATAAAATACTGCATTTGGCATGGCAACACGCATCTGCTCAGCAGTGGTCTTGTACTGGCTTCTGTGTGCCTCATCTACCAGACAAATTACCTTTTCATCTGTGTGGACAGGTGCATCTGTTGCAAACTTGTCTATTATAGTCATGATTGTCTTTCCTCGTGGATTTGATAGGAGTTCTGCCAGATGTTTTCCACTTTTCGCCCTAATTGGAGATGGGAAACCACATTTTTTGAAAGTCTCATGTATTTGTTTGTCTAGTTGTTTTCTGTCTGTTATTATAACAATAGGTGGGTTTCCAAATCTGTACATTAATTGTGTTGCAAACCAAAGCATTGAAAATGATTTTCCAGAGCCTTGTGTATGCCAAATAACACCTCCCTTATCTGCAATGTTTTCTTCTAGCTTTAGTCTATTAACACATTTTGTTACTGCACGAAACTGTTGATGTTTTGCAATCATCTTGATTCGTTTGTTGTTTATTGTATCATATAACACAAAGTTTTGTAAATGATCTAAAAGATTTTTTTTAGATAACAGTCCTGCAATTAGAATTTCTTGTTCCCTTGCTTTTCCATTACACATTTTTTTAACTTCTTCTTCAGATAATGGGTTTGAGCTAGCCCATCTTGCAAAATAGTTTATGTTTGCCTGAATTGCTCCAACTCTAGCTAGTGTCCCGCAAGTAGCTACAAGACAGTGATTGTAAAAAAACAGTCTTTCGTATCCAAGACCTTCTGTCTGATAGTGTTTGAAATTTTTTCTTTCTATTGCTTCACCTATAGGATCAGGAATTGCCGGTGATTTGCATTCTATAACAACTAGTGGAATGCCATTTACAAAGACAACAATATCAGGAAAGATGGGATTTTTGAATCCCTCTAGTTGAAATTGGTTTGTTACTAGAAAATCATTATTTTCTGGATTTTCAAAGTCAAATATTTTTGCTCTTTTTAGTTCCTGTCCGTTTCCAAAATTTTGTGATACAACTATTGGTTCAAGGCCACCTGATTTTGATAGCTCAACAAGCTTTGCCCTTACTTTCTCATTAGTATCTACAGGATCTAAATTACGTGGAAGACTGTCTTCTGTTATTTGGTTTAGAGTGTCACGTATGCCATCTTCGTCAAAGTCAGGATTATGTTTTCGTATAGCTGCTTCTAATCTATCATATAGCAGTACATTCCGATAGTCCTTTCTTGTCTTGTTAATCTCGGATTGGGATTTATACTCATAACCCATGGCTACAAGTTGCTCTAACGCCGGAAGTTCTGATTCTGTTGCCTCGTCACCAGTTCCAACATCAAAAATCATAACTTCACCCTTATCTGTCCTGTAAGGAGTTTTTGCATTAATCCGTTTTTGAGAGTTTCAAGTTTGGATTTTCTTTGTTGAAGTGAATGGATCTTTGAAGAATTGTTACTAAGTATAAGAGAAATTTTCTCTTGTTCATTTATAGGCGGTATTGGAATATTTGTATTTCTCAAATCTTTCTGTGTTAATAATGGAACAGTTGTACCAGATGTGAATGCTACACAATACGTCTGAAATGGTTTTGCATTCATATACCAATAAAGAAATTCGGGGTTTACAGATTTATCAAGAACCCTAACTACAACTACATGCGAGTTTACAGTAGTTGATTCCGGTAACTTTTTGACAAATCCGATTCTTCCTATATCACCATCTTTAGCAACAAGAACATCACTGATTTGTAATTTTATTTCTGGTGATTCTTCATATCTAAATTCGCTTAATCGATTAACACCTTCTCTGTAATCTACTCCATAAGGAACTGTGTCTACCAAACTCCATACAGAGAGCATGAGTGGTCCGTCGTTTGTGTATTCATCTGCCCTAAGGTTTTTCCAACCTATTCTTCCATTAACAGTAGCAAAATCATTTATTTTAGAAACATTCCATTTTTCTGGGATTTCGTATCTAAGGAATTTTCTTCCTAATTCTTCCATCTTGAATCTAGTATGTCCAATTCCCTTTGTCAATAACCTCTGCATCAAACCTTTCTTGAGCCTTCGAGTCTGTTCTATCTCCTTTTGTGTCAGTTGTATCAGGGAATCAATGTTTGAGAGGATTGAGGCAATTTTTTGTTGTTCTTTTAATGGTGGAGTGGGAAAAGTCAAGTGTCTTATTTGTTTTAAATTCACTCTTGGCCTGGTCGTTCCTATTCTTTCTTTATTTAGTTGCCTTTCACACATCTCTGAATTTAATACATATTCAACAAAAAATGAATCACATTTATTTGTGGATGTTCTGATTCTTACAACATCGGCTACAACAATACCTGCGGGAAAATTTATTGGAATTCTACACGTTTTTCCTATTGGATCACCGAGTTTTGCAAGAACTAAATCATCTGGTTGGTATGAATGATATTTAAGCTCTTCAGCTTTTTCTTTAGATATAAATTGAATATTTTTGTTAAGAAATATGTTTCTTTCAATATTTTGTAGCCGAATAATTGGAATTCCTTCAGTTCTATAATCGCTTACAACTAAATTCGAACCAAATGGTCCAGCTACTATATCATTTTCTTTCTCAGCTAAATCAGATAGTTTTCCATAATCCCAATCTTCTGGGATCTCTTCATATTTTCCAAAAAGTGATTTTACAAGCTTGTAACCCTGTTTTGGTTTTTCAATTTGCAATTTTCAAACCTTAATTCCTAATTCTTTCAGATCAGATTTTACGTTATCTTCAAGATCTTCCTTTTCTTTCTCAAGTTTCTTTAACTCATCAACGGTTTTCTGAATATCAATCTCTTCTTCAGGTTCTGAAATGTCAACATACCTTGGAACATTAAGGTTAAACTCATTCTCTTTTAGCTCATCATATTCTGCCACATGACAATACCTCTCAACATCCTTGAACTCTTTGAATGCATTGACTATTTTTTCAATATCTTCATCTCTAATCTTATTTCTGTTCTTTCCTTCAAGATAGTCTTTGGCAGCATAAACGAAGATGATTTTGTTCTTTCTTTTTTCAGGTTTGTATTTGTTTAAAATCAGGACACAAGCTGGAATGCCTGTTCCAAAAAATAACGCTGAAGGAAGAGCTACAATTCCTTCAATTACATCCTCTTTTATCATACCTTCTCTGATACTTAGCTCCTCACCTCCTCTAAACAAGACTCCTTGAGAACAAATTATGGCAGCTTGTCCTTTCTGGTTTAGCTGCGAAAACATGTGCTGAATAAATGCAAAATCAGCCTTGTCTTTGGCAGGTGGTACCCCAAATCTAAATCGATTGTATGCATCTTTTTCTGCACCCTTGTTATCCCAGTCCATAGAAAATGGAAAATTAGCCAGGACTCTATCATAAAATTTCAGTTTTCCACCTTCAACTAGTTTCGGATCAGCTAAAGTATCTCCATATTCGATGGTAAAATCAGTAATTCCATGTAATACCATGTTCATTTTGCACATAGCCAAGTTCCCATAGTTTGATTCCTGACCATCTAAGACAAGATTTTGTGGATTTCCACCGTGTTTTTCTACATATCTTCTTGATACAATGAGCATGCCACCAGAACCACATGTAGGATCGCAGATCTTCATTCCTTCTTTTGGTTCTACTAGATTTACAAGAAGCTTGACAACTTCACGCGGTGTGAAAAATTCACCACCTTTTTTCTTTGTTACATCAGCAAATTGTTCTAGAAGATATTCATAGGCATCTCCAAAGATGTCTTCTTTTTCTAGATCGGAATTGCGAAGGCGTGGCGAGTTAAAATGAGAAATTAGATTAGCTAATCTATCATCAGGATATTTTCTTGGATCAGAATATTTTGTATTGGTTAGAACTCCGCTTAGCTTTGGGTTTGATTCTTCGATTAGTTTACAGATATGATCTATTTTTTCGCCAACCTTGCTTCTAACAGAAGATAGGTTTTCCCATTTGGCTTCCTTTGGTATGTAAAAATCGTGTCTGAAATCTTGATTTGCTTCTTTTTCTGATCTTCCTTTCTTGACAAGGGCTTCTACATTTTCCTCGAATCTATCGTTCAGTCTTTTTAGGAACAATATAGTCATTACAGGCTGTCTGTATTCTGATGCATCAAGACTTCCTCTTAGAATATCAGCTGCTTTCCAGAGATGTTGTTTTAGAAAGTCTAGAGTTACTTTTGAATTTGAGGATATTTTTGCGGATGGAACTGTATCAACAAATCTTTGCAAAATATCTTCAAGTGATTTTCTGTCTGGAGTGGCGATGTATGCATACTCATCTTTTATCTTTCCTATCTGGAATGGTATATTATCAATCTCATAGAAAGCAAATTCAGTTTTTTCTGCTTTACTTTTTTTCTTCAATAAAGAATTTTTTATTAAATAGTCTTTGAATTTTATAAAATCATCAAATTTATCATCTTCTACGAAAAATTGTTCGTTTTCATCTCTGAATAACTCTTCTTTGTTGATCTTTTTTGCAGACAACTTTTCTATTATTTCAATGAATTTCATTTAGTTCACAACCGA
>CAZDTF010000005.1:0-16940 GCA_964508325.1 uncultured Nitrosopumilaceae archaeon
TTTTAAAAAAATATGACAGGGTAATTCTTTTGCATAATGAATATGTGACTAAGAAAGAGTTCCAGGCCATAACAAGCCATCCAAATGTTGTCTATCTTTATCCTAATGCTCTATATGCAGAGGTTAATGTTAACTATGATACAAACACCATAACCCTAGTCAAAGGACATGGATTTCCAAATCCAAGTCTAGGAAATGGTTTTGGCTGGAAATATGACGATTCAAAGTTTGAATACGATACTTTGTGTGTGGATTGGAAGTTTTATAAAATCAATAATGGAATGATGATGAACTGTTATCCAGATAATCAGATCCTTTATGATGATTCCATAGTAAGAGCACTTCAGGGTAATGATCTGGGAGACATAAAAAATGATATTGCTGAATGGCTTGGAAATTCTACCGAGTCCATTTCAAACAAGGAGTTGTTAGGTGATGCAGGCATTGAAGCTCATTTCATGCCCACCTGGTTTATCAAATTAGGATACTGGCTTGCAAATGGAGAAATAACGCAAAATGAATTTGTTGATTCAATCAAGTACCTGTATGAAAAAAATATCATACGATAATTAATTCCTATGGCATATTTTCTATTTTTTATCAGATAAATATAACCACAATTAGTTGAATGCACCAAAAGTATAATATGCTAAAATCTGCGCGTTTTTTTATAGGAATATTTTTCAATTATGCTAAAAACCATTTTCACTTTTTATTTTGATTATACAAGCTATGACACCTGAAATACCTTACACTACGCCCTATCTGATATCTCATACCACAATAGGGCTGGAATTCAAGGGTGGCTATGAAATACTTTACACTGCAGAATCACTACAATCTGGAAAACCTGTTGACAAGGCTGCTTTGTTATCAACAGCTAATATCTTGGCTGCACGTGCAAACTCGCTTGGGGTCTCCGAACCTCAGGTATGACAACATCATTTTTACAATCTCCAATTATACTTGAACAGCGAGACATAGCAAAAATGACAAAATGCAACAGAAACCGATGCAGAAAATGTATCCATGAACTAAAGGAAGGAGATATTGTTATTCGTGTTGGCAAGCACCCTACTAAATACTATCACAAAGATTGCTTCAAGCAATATTAGAAAAATAAAATAAAAAAGTAAGAGAAGTTGCTGATTGATTAGACTACATTAATGCTAATATGTGTTCGTGCAATGTTGTGGGCATTGTCTGTTGCTTTTGCAGTAATTAGGTGATGTCCATGGTGTAATCCGCTAGTAGTAAAAGTCCAAGCTCCACTGTGGGTAGAAACTACACTGAACGCTTTTCCATCTACTTTTACTTCTACATCATGAATCCCGCTTCCGCTGTCAGATGCTTGTCCATTGACAGTTATTGATGAACCAATTTTACTGTGTTTGCCAGGCGAGTCTATCTCAATTTCTGGTTTTTTATTGTCACATTCTCCATCGTATTTGTGCTTTTTACATTTATTGTTGTCATTGTCTTTTTCTCCGCCATTTCCTTTTCCTTTGTTGTCATCTTTTTCGCCATTGTTATTTTGATTTCCATTGTTGTTGGTATTGCTATTGTGATTTGTATTGGAATTTCCTTTTCCTTTGCCGTTATCGCTCTCAGCGTTTGCAAGAGCTGTTGGGGCATACAGCATTCCAGCTAATAGCATTACAATAACGAATGCCGATAGCGGTCCAAAGAGTAGTCGTCTTGGGTTTGACATGTTGAAACATTTTTGAAATTAAAATATTAAAGCGTTAAGTAGTATAGCTACGTATCAAAGCTACTTTCAGATCTGGAAAAAATCTATTTTTAGTTAATTATTATATTATAGCCTTGTAAATTGTATAAATTAGATATGAAATTCATGGTAATTAGGTAAAATTTATATATTAAAAGATTGGGCGATATTTATCTTAGATCGAAAATTGTCGATCTTTCTTAACTTTTGATCATTTTATGATCCATATGAGTTTGAAAGCAAAAGATTGCAATGTTTTCTTAATGTGTAATATTAGAAAAATTTTTTGATGTAATGTTTCTAGGTTTACTAGACAAAAGAAAATTATATTTCTAAAATAGACAATCCAAAAATAGATTATGAAATTTTTTTCCAATATGAAACGGGACATGGTTTCTCATGTATTACTCTAAAACTTACATCGTTGATTTTAAAATAAAAAAATGTGAGAAGTTGCTTGTTGATTAGACTACCTTTACCGTGACATGAGTTCGTGCAATGTTGTGGGCATTGTCTGTCGCTGTTGCAGTGATTGTATGTGGTCCTTTATGTAGGCTGACAGTTAACGACCAAGGTCCGCTTGTGGTAGAAACAGTGTAATGATGGCCTTCTACGGTTACCTTGACATCTTTGATTCCACTACCACTGTCTGAAGCTGTTCCAGTTATTGTTACTGATACTGGTATTGCTCCTGGTATTGTAGAGTGGTTTGCTGGAGATGTTATTGTAACATCTGGCTTTTTCAAATCACATGTTGAATCATATTTGTGTTTTTTACACTTGTTGTCGTCGTCTTGTTCTCCGCCCTTACCTTTTCCTTTGTTGTCATCTTTTTCGCCATTGTTATTTTGATTTCCATTGTTGTTGGTATTGCTATTATGGTTCGTATTGGTATTTGTATTACCCTTTCCCTTACCATGGTCGCTTTCAGCGTATGCAAGACCTGTCGGGGCATACAGCATTCCAACCAATAGCGTTACAATAACGAACGCGGCGAGCGGTCCAAAGAATAGTCGTCTTTGTGTTGACATGTTGAAGGTTCGTTGTAAATAAAATTATTAAAGCATGGAGTAGTAATGAAACATGACATGCTACTTCCAGATCTGGGAATAACACATGTTTTTCCAGTTATTATATTATTAGATTGGAACTAATATGTAATTTATATAATATTATTTAAAATTATATTAAAATTTGATTTTGAAAGATTTTGTAGTATATAAGCAAAAGATCCGATTTTTGCAAATTATATAATCATTTTGTTTGAGCTCAAACTGGTTTGCTCAATGAACTATTTATTTAAAAATATTACATCCTTGTTTCGGATTTTTTTATTTCAAAAATTGCCACGTTTAGATCATTTGAAATTTGATTGGAATCATCTTCATGTCCTTCATCTGTATGATCATGTCCTTCCTTTGATTGTTTTATAATTAAAAATTGTTCGTATTTTTCTTTAAGATAATTAATTTCAGTTTCAGGAACTGGTCTTCTTTCCTCAATTATTTTTCTAATAGAATGCAATCTTTCTGAATTTCCTAACTCATGTTCGTGTAATGTTTTTATAATATCCAAGGAATGTTGTATCTTAATTTTGTGCTTTAGGTTTTGTTGTAGCAGTTCGTATTGAGTTTTTAGATAATTTACATCATTTTGTTCAACTGGCTTTTCTTCTTCAAACAGTCTCTTTATGGTATCAAGCTTTGCAGAATCACCCATTTTGTGTTCCTGCAATTCTTTAATTGCGTTTATGGTCCATTCGAACTTGTTTTGGCGCTCCATTAATTTTTGTAATTTTTCGTATCTTGCATTGATATAATTTAGCTCTTCTTTTGAGACAAATTCTCCTTCTTCTGCCTTGATTCTTATGGCATCCAGTCTTTTAGAGTGTTCGATTTCAGCTTCTTGCATTTTTTTAACCGTACTTATGGTCCATGATACCTTTTTCTTGCAGTCGAGAATCTGGATGAGATAATCTGCCTTGTCTTTTAGATACTGTCTGTCATGTTCTGAAATAACCTCTCCCTTTTGCAAGGAATTTTTAATTTGATCCAGTCTTTTTGTATCGCCAATCTTTGCCTCTTTTAGTTGTGGAATAATGTCTGCAGTCCACTTGAGCTCTTTTTGATGTTGTACTGCTTCTTTTATTTGATCAGATGTCTTTTCTAGGAATTTTTTGTCAATTTTGTACCTGAATTTTTCTTTTTCTAGCAATTTTTTGATTGCCTCAAGTGTAAATGACTGGCCGTGTCTTTCTTTTTGCAGTTTTTGAATGAAATCGATTGTCCATTCTACCTTGGATAGGTAATCTAACGCACTTTTTAGCTCAAAAGACTTTTCATGCAGGTATTGCTTGTCGGATTCTGTCAGTTCCTTGCCGGTAATCAGCGATTCTTTGATTACCTGTAGCCTATTTCTGTCACCTATACGTGCTTCCTGCAGTTGTAGTACGACATGGGTGACCGATTTTGGCTTGTCAACTGAAAATACCTCAACATCTGTAGAATCGTCTAGTCGTTCCATTTTTTGCTCTAGCCTGTAATTTCATCAGATGAATAAAAATACCCTCTGCCAAAAATGGAAATATTGGGATGGCAACCATTTTTAGATCAATTTATTGATTCCAAAATTAAATTATACAATGCCTATTTCATTGAATTATTTTAGAAAAGAAAAGCTAGATAACATTAAAACACTTGTCAGAAGTTATATACATGAAAAAATTATCCTCAACAATGACAAACAAAATACTTGTAGGGGCAATAATTGCTGCTGCAGTCTTGCTTGTTTATCCAAGCTTGATTACGCCGGAGCAAAGTTTAGCCCAGACAACAGATAAGAGTGCAAGCACAGACGCAATAGCAGGTACTGGACTGCCTTGCAACACATCATCTACAACTCGCGCAGGTTCAATTTTAACAGTGGAAGGAATAAACGGACAAAATGGAAACCCATGCGCATTTGAGATAAAGGACTGGAGCTTTGGTGTGGAAAATCCAACAACCATAGGTAGTGCAACTGGTGGCGCTGGATCAGGCAAGGCAAAATTTAATGAATTTACCATCACAAAAACAGCCGACTCGGCATCCCCAGTGTTTTTTAAAAACCTTGCAACTGGCGTTCACTACAATACCGTGAAATTGACAATGAGAAAGGCTGGCGGTGATCCACATACTGCTGGACAGCCTTTTTTGACGTACACCTTTGGTACTGTCTTTACTACAAAGATAGACTGGAGTGGACCTGGAGATGAGGGGCCTGAAGAAAAGATCACCTTTGTCTATGGCACACTTACAGTTGAATACAAGACACAAAAACCTGATGGCACGATTGGTACGTCTATAACAAATTGCTTTGATGTAATACGTAATGTAGTTTGTTAGCTGTCACTCTCCTTTTTTATTTTTTTATTAGATGAGAACGTAAGCGACCCTTACAGGACTCAAACTTGGGATGATCTGAAGCGTGCTTAAATCAAGGTTGATCTGATTTAAAGGATATACATGATTCTCAGGTCTAGATTTGAAATGGGTCGGGTTTATTTGATTCAAATTTTGGTACTTTAATCTTACTCAGAAATCTTACTGATGATTTCTGCTCGATGAATATATGCAATTATGCTGTGATGCTATTTTAGTGAAGAAAAAAGCAATCACCTTTATCTTGATACTTTTAGCTGGCACACTAGGTTTTCCAGTGGCAAGTAATTCATTTGCAACAACCTCGCCTGTTGCCACAAACGACTCGTACAAGGTAAATGAGAACAGCATAATAGATATTGTTGCACCAGGAGTTCTTGCAAACGATACTGTAGCTTCTGGCAAGACTCTTACAGCTGGTCTAGTATCTGATGTAAAGAACGGCACTCTAATACTCAGCTCAAATGGTGCTTTTGTTTATGTTCCAAACTCTAACTTTCATGGCATTGACTCTTTTAGGTATGTTTCAAATGACGGCTCACTTAGCAGCAACATAGCCAACGTTACAATCACAGTTAATGTGTTAAATCATTCCCCTATTGCAAGAAATGATTCCTATCTTGTAAATGAAAATGGTACACTGAGCATCCAAGGCCATGGAGTCTTGGCAAACGACACTGATCCAGATGGAAATACCCTATCAGCTGTTCTTGTTAATACCGCATTAAATGGCATTCTTGTATTGAATCAAAATGGCAACTTTACATACACGCCGTTTCCAAACTTTCATGGGCTAGACTCGTTTACCTACAAGGCAAGTGACGGTACTTTAAGCAGCAATTTATCCACGGTAACCATCATGGTAAATCAGATAAATCCTGTCCCAAATAATCCATTACTGGTACTAATACAACAAATTCAGAATTTATTTGCCAAGATCACAGGCATGGAACAGGAGATAAATAATCTCCAGGCAAAAAATACTGCATTAGAATCCCGTGTTACCCAATTAGAGAACTTGGCCCACAACACCAATCCTGGTGCCAGTGTACAAAACCAGACAGCTAACAATGAAGATCAAGGAAATAATGATCAAAATGATGACGGAAAAAAGCAAACTAGTAATCATGGCAATGATGGCGAAAATAAAAACAAAGGCAATCATGACAATAACGGCGACTAACAAATTTTAATTTATAAAAAAAATCAATAATGACATCTTTCAAGACAATCCTTTTGGGGTCCAGACCTTTGAGAGTCCCAGTCTTGCAAAGTCCAAATCTATGTAATTTAGCCTCTATTCAAACTGATGATTTGTTGGTAATCAATTTTAATTACCACAAATAGTCCAATTCTAATGAAGTATCGACTAGAGATCGCCATTACCATAGGGTGTGTGTTAGCCATCATTGCATCTTTTTCTTTCGTAAACCAAAGCCAATTAATTCATTCTAGTGAAACTAGATCAAACAATGAGACGCTACTTCCAGTTCAGAATGGAAGCCATGTTGTTCTAACTGGGTGCACCACGGATTCTGATGGGACAGGCCATACTGATGTCTTTTGCCCAAATAATGAAGTATTTCACTTGTCAAGAGACCCGCCAATTATAGAGTCAAAATGGACTGGAGTACAATTGACCATAGACAATGGTCAATATACCATTAACTATACCACACCAA
Source organism: uncultured Nitrosopumilaceae archaeon (assembly GCA_964508325.1). GTDB lineage: Archaea > Thermoproteota > Nitrososphaeria > Nitrososphaerales > Nitrosopumilaceae > TA-20. Next base: position 6,831 of record CAZDTF010000005.1, read on the forward strand.
CAGGAACCATCCAATATGCATTGGTTGCTTTCAATACGGCTACGCCACTACAAAAAATATTCAATGCCCCAAGCAATGCTATTTTGCAAATTAGCAAAAAACTAGCATCTGACAAGACTGTAGGAAATTTGTTTGAGCAAGCAGCACAAAGCCTAAACACAAAACCTCCTCCAACGAAAGCAGAATTATACCAATATGCACTAAAAATAATTAACCAAGACAGAAAAGCTCATGGATTAAATCCAGTGACATTAAGCAATGTATCTTCTGCCCAAAGTCGTGCAGACGACATGTTAAATGCGCAATATTTTTCACACTGGAATACTGATGGCGTCAAACCTTATGTTGTATATACAAAACTTGGTGGAAAAGCAAACGTAGATGAAAACATCAGTGTCACGATATCTTACTGTCCTGTTTCAAGCTGCATGCCAAATTCCTTTGATCCTCGCAAACAAATCAATGACAGCGAATACAACATGATGTACAAGGATGCAGGCTCTTTTTGGGGCCACAGAGACAACATACTAAATCCGTATCACACCGATGTGAATCTTGGAATTGCCTATACCAACGAGCGATTTTATTTTGTAGAACATTTTGAAAGCAATATAGTAAATTGGCAGACAATCAAGCTAGAGGGAAATCAACTTCATCTAGTAGGACAGATGCCTCAAGGATTTTCACTAGAACAAATCGAGGTATATGCAGATCCTGCCCCAAAGCCTCTTACAAGCAGCCAACTTGATGGCATATCACCATATAATGTCGGTTATTATGACCAAGGAAATTTTACAGGTATAATGCTGCCTCAACCAGCCTCAGATATGCACTATCCTGAATGTTCTGAAGGCAAGGCACTGCTTCAAACAAGCAAGGGGATGCTATGTCAGGATTATGTAACCTATTCTAATGTTAGTACCATTCCAAACGGAATAGACATCTCACCTGATGTTTCAAAATGGATGGGTTCAGGGTTGCATACCGTTTATGTTACTCTAAAAGATCAAAAAGATATTCCGATAGATACCACATCTATGACTCTGGAATATCTCAAATAAAAAAGAAATTCTTATCTAAATTAGAGTTGATTGGTAACACTAGCTGTCAAGATCCCAGAAACAGCAATTTATGGATAGAGATTTTTTATTTTAATTTGAGATGTTACATTTTGCACAGTATCTGACACTGTTTTTATTTCAGACACTACATCTTTTCCTTTGACAGTGACTCCTGAAGCTGCATTTTCTGTGGAATGAATCGTTTTATCAACTACTGGGCGTGCTATATCAGTTATGTTTGTGAAATAAAGCACGGCACCTATTGCAATTACCATTACTATGCCTATCATTACACCACTATTGCTCATTGTGGGATGTTGTGATTTTTTTTAATAAAACATTGCGCATAAATCATTCGCACCAGAAAACAATCTTCACTAACATTTTTCAAGAACGATGTTCGCTGAATTTACAAAAATCATCATTACTCATTTAAAACAATTTCTATTTGTGAATTCACAAAAAAAGTTCTATTTATCGGTTACTACATTTGATTACTGATCAAAGAGAAGTTTCACATAAATAATTTAAAACCAACATGTTTGTGATGAAAAAAGCTTTTGCCGCCACTGTTGGCATCTTGGCGTTTGTCATTGCAGGTGCAGCAGTGTATGGAATTTTTAGTTTAAACGAAACCATCCAGTCAAAACCAAATCCAATCCAGGTATCAAATTATTCTGCAGCCATTGGATCATTACAACCTCAAATTAATTCAATAAATAACAACATGTCATCTCTGAGTACGCTAAAAGGTGACATTACTGATATTAGGGGAAAATTATCCGACTTGGAATCCAAGATAAGCCAGGCACAGCAACCTTCCGTTTCTGTAAAACCTGCTATAGTTTCAGGCAAGCCATACTATTTTCCAGGTGACACACTAAACGTTGTAGCAGTTGGGTTCAAGTCACAAAGTCCAGTCCAGATTCAATTGCTTGACAACAATGGATATGTAGTAATTCAAGACCAAGCAAGATCAGATTCAGCTGGTAGAATAACGCATGATATGCAGCTACCAATCAATATATCACCAGGAAGTTTTCAGGTCAAACTAATCTCAGGACAAAACATAGCATCACAATCAATTGCAATCATATCATCTGGTCCTATCTCTGTGTCATCATCTGGAATTACGTATTTGTTTACCGCACAAACAGATAAGAGTGTATATCAAACAGGAGAACAAATCGAGATCTTCGGAATAGGAATTCCAAATACCATTGTTACTGCAATTCTCACTAGCCCATCAGGGTTTACATCATCTGCATCTACAACTGTGCAATCATATGGCGCCTATGCATTGTTTTTTTCTGATTCACCACCTTTTGAAACAGGAACTTGGTCAATTACGGTAAAAGATCTAGGACTGCAAAGAACAGCCTATTTTACTGTACAATCAGGAAATTACAATCCGCCAACATTTACTGCACAACCTTCTAGAATAGTATACCAAGCAGGTGACGTTATCTCAGTTTCAGGTGCAGGTTTTCCTGATACCAATGTTTTGGGAGTCTTGACTAGTCCATCGGGAATAAGATTTTCAGCTTCGACTACAACTAGTTCTGATGGCAGTTACACACTTTCTTATTTTGTTTCCAATTCATATGAGAAAGGAAATTGGTACATAACACTAAACAACCATGGACAAACAAGACAAGTTTACATTTACATTGGACCTGTTAGCTCATCTGGTGGCTCGTTCTCATTTACCGCACAAACAGACAAGACCATCTATACAAAAGGAAGCCTGATTCGTATCTCAGGAACAGGCCCACCCTTTGCCACTGTAGATACCGCCTTGACTAGCCCATCAGGGAAAACCTACAATGGTGCTGCCACAATCAACTTTGACGGCTCGTACAACATCTCCTATTCTGCCCTGCCTTCCTTTGAGACAGGAAATTGGCACATTACACTCACGCAAGGAGTCGAGGTAAGGGTAATTTCCATCTTTTTGGAGCCCTAAGTGCGTCTTATTTGAATGCATACTATGAAAAAATATTTTTTCTAAATCATATACAAATAGCTTTAACTGTATTGATATCATTTTTGAATAAATTGTATCTGTATCTATTTTAAAATTATAACTGTCATGAAAAATAAATTTGTGAGACATGACTGATATCATTTCTTTTAGTTCCTAATGAAAAAATCTTTGATCCTTTAAAACAAAATTTTGTGAATTCACAAAAAACCTTCTATTTATCAGTTACTACATTTGATTACTGATCAAAGAGAAGTTTCACATAAATAATTTAAAACCAACATGTTTGTGATGAAAAAAGCTGTCGGTATTACCATCGGCATCCTGGCGTTTGTGATAGCCGGAGCTTCAGTGTATGGAATTTTTAGTTTAAATGAAATAATTCAAGCAAAACCAAATCAAATCCAAGTATCAAATTATTCAGCAGAAATTGGTTCATTAAAGCCACAGATAAATTCGATTAGTAATAACATTTCCTCACTTAATACGTTAAAAGGTGACATTTCAGATATCAGGGGAAAACTGTCCGACTTGGAATCCCAGCTAAACCAGGCGCAGCAAACTTCTGTATCTGGAAAACCGGTACTAGTATTGGGCAGGTCTGTTTATCTTCAAGGTGATACTGCATACCTATCTGCTACTGGTCTTGATCCACAACAGGCAGTTCAGATACAATTACTAGACAACAATGGATTTGTAGTAACTCAGGAACAGAGCAAGACAGATTCGTCTGGAAGACTGACAATAGGTCTACCAATTGCAAACAGCTTGAATCCAGGAAACTTTCAGATTAAAATAATCTCAGGCCAGCAAACGGCTTTGCAGCCAATCATGATTGTATCCTCATCTCAAAGTTCAGGCTCTGTGTTAGTGACTGGTTCGTATCCACTCAGTGCACAAACAGACCAAACCGTATATCTGCCAAGTAATGCAATCAAGGTATCTGGGACAGGTGTGCCAAATACTATCATTACTGGTATACTAACTGGTCCATCAGGAAAAACATACACTACTAATGTTATGATAAGAGATGATGGTACCTTTACCATGTTTTTTGCCGATTCGGGCTCTTTTGAAACAGGATACTGGCATGTCACCTTGAACAATCAAGGACAAAACAAGGTGCTTTATCTTAGAATCATAACGCCAATTATTAATTCATCAGGAATTTGGTATCCGTTTACTGCACAGACTACCTATTCCATATACCAAGCAGGAGACCAGATTACTGTTTCAGGGGCAGGTGCACCTTATACAACAGTTAATGCCGTCTTGTCAAGCCCATCGGGAGTAACATATTCTTCCACCACTACTACAAGCTCTGATGGCTCTTATCGTCTGTTCTTTTTTACTTCAAGATCATCTGAGATTGGATATTGGAATGTCAATCTAACTAACCAACAACAAACAAGATATGTCTCAATTTATCTTGGAGAGCCTGCCAGTACATCTGGTTCTACATTTACAGCAGAAACCGACAAGACAGTCTACAGACAAGGAGAAACAATTACAATTTCAGGAACAGGCAAGTCATACACTGCAGTCAAGGCAACTTTGACTAGCCCATCTGGAATATCATACGACAATGCTGTCACTGCACACCTTGACGGCTCTTACTCTATTTCCTATACCACAACACCCTCGTATGAAACAGGAAACTGGTACATTACAGTAACTAATTGGTCACTAACCAAAGTGATTTCTGTATATTTGGAACCAATGGGTTAGAAATAATTTCTATTAACATGTTGTAATAAAGACAAAATGGTTACATTCCCAAAGATCTGAATTTTTTATGAAAAGATTTGGTCTGAAGATACGGTAACATATGACAACGAACTATTTCCAATTAGCAATTTCTAAATAAAAAAATTACAGCAATCCTTTTGCCTCAAGGATTGCTGTAATTATTCCTGCTCCAATTAGTGCACCAAGACCCAAAAATAACAGGTCAAAGGCCACAACTTTCTTAAACGGAGCACGCACCTCTGCGCGCCACACTGAGGGCTTTTTGAATTCTAGTTTGTTTGTCATGTCTTTAGTTTATGAAAACTTGCTAATAGAATGTGGTCAGCTGTTTTTGGTATTTGTAAGCTAACATCTTTACTCGATTTAATATGAAAATAAATCCATTATATCTTATGAATCAAAACCAACTAGTACAATGTCTTGGTTGCGGATCAGAAAATGCATTCATAGAATATAATGAAAAATATCACGGCCTTCGAGGTAATTGTCCTGACTGTGGCTCTAATTGGCCTGAATCCTAAAAGATAAGATTTAGATTAAAATTCAAAATGTGTCCCTCTATGGATGATCTCTATGAGAACACTGCATCTGACTTTTTAGAGCTAGCAAGTGAACAACGTCTAAAGATTCTCTTCAAGCTGCTGGTAAAAAAATCAAAAATGTCAGAGACTGCAAAGGAACTAGGAACTACAAAGCAAGAGGCCCACAGAAACTTTGAGAGACTAGTTGATGCCGGCTTGATTATCAAAGACAAGGACGGCTATTATGATCTGACTGTATATGGCAAGACCATCTGCTCACAGGTACCATCCTTTGTTTTTCTATCGCAGAACAGAAGATACTTTGAGAACCATGACTTTGGGGACATTCCAATGAAATTCATTCAAAGAATAGGTGGCCTGACTGGAAGCCAGCACATCAAGGGGTTTGTTCGAGTAATTGAGCAATGGAAATCAATTTACAAAAATGCAGAAAAATACATTTATGAAATTTTTTATGAAGTTCCCCTGGACCTTTTAGAGCCGGTTGTGCAGCAAGTAAGAAAAGGCGTTAGTTTCCATTATATCTTTGCAAAAGATGCAATCGTTCCCAAAGGGAGAAAAGAACTATTAGAAAAACTTGGTTTTAAAAAACTAATTGAAAAGGGATACATTGAAAGAAAGATGAAAGACACAGTCAAGGTTGTCATAGTTTTAAACGAGAAAGAAGCATCTGTAATGTTTCCAACCCTTGATGGAGATCCTGACCTGCGAGAAATGTTTTACAGCAAAGATCCTTTATTTCATGAATGGTGCCTTGACTATTTCAGATACAGCTGGTATGGCTCTGACATTTTTCAAGAAAGCAAGCTCAAAGAATAGACTGTATACACAGGTACTAGAGTCGCCGTATCTAGAATTGGGCAGTTTGGGTATGGTTAATGGTTTTTCTTTGCTTTGAGAGTCATTTAACTTTCAACACGAATATACACTACCGTGTTATCCATGAGAAAATCCTTTGGATCTAAATTATCCACATCTACAAAGTCAAGATGCCAAGGTATTGGAGAATTGACGCATTCTGGCCAGTCCGGGGGTATTGTCATATTTAGAATAAACCTTTTTGATTTGCCAGCATCCAATGAAAATTCACCAGACTGTTTTGTATTGGAATCAAAACCAATTACTTCGGTTGGAATTTGTGGTATTGCAGGGACACAACTAGGAATGACAGAGGATTCCATTCCTGTATAACGAACTGTTACAAAAGCAAGCGGACTTGGACTTGCTACATGAGTTATTGTAACAGGTAATTGTACTGAAGATCCTCTAGTTGCATTTATCTCATCATAAAAGGGAGCTATAGAAAGCCAAGATCTTCCTCCATTTCTGAAAAAGCTTTTTGCATCGTAATTTCCACCAGATGATATTCCCTGACCTAGTGTTTGGTTAGTTTTATAGAAATGAGCTGTTGCAAGAAGGTTATCCACTCTTTCCTTTTCAGCAGCGTTGTTTTCTAGTGCCAAGTAAATTATTACAATTGTACTGACAGTACCCAAAACTGCCATGGCGACAAGCATTCTGTTGTGCACACAATCATAATCTTCGTATTGATCTTAAAGATTCTCCAACAAATCACAACGTAGCACGCCTTACAGGACAAACCTTCACTGGGTTCAGATCTATTCGTTTTATCACAATAAAATAATCTGATGTTTTTTAAAATATTACATAATAATTTTTCTCATTGCGATCTTTTCTGTAATTATTTTAAATTACTTGCTGTTTTAATGATCATTTTTAAATAACGCTCATCGAATAATAGATTCCTTGCTTGAACGACATTGGCGAATACTTGCTAGTATTTTCATAGCTATCATACTTGTATCAAGTTCACTCGCACCATTTCAAAATTTTTCTCCAAAATCTCATGATCAAAATAATCAGAATCAAAATGCCTTTGCTACATCTGGTAATGATATCAGCAACATAGGCAATTACGTAATATTTGGATTCAATAGTGTAACAATCGAAAAAGAAGCAACTATTAACAATGGTAATATTGGAGTTCAAAACACAACGGCTGAAGTTGATCTTCAAAAGAGCACTATCATAAAACCAAGCTCAATTTCTGCAGTGGTAGGTGATGTTGTAACAATAGAGAAAAGCACAACTGTTAATGACGTATATTTCAACCATCTGAGTAATCAGGGAACAATAACAGGCAACCAAAATACTCCCTTGACACTTCCAGTCGTTAAAGCTCTGCCCACATTTCCTACCATTACTACTGGCACAAATTCAGTTGATGTCTCCAAGAGCTCCTCACTTGTCTTGCAAGCTGGAAACTATGGTGATGTAACAATTGAAGATTATGCAACACTGGAGCTTTCAGGAGTATACAATTTCAAATCACTGACTATGGACAAAAGCAGCAAACTGATATTTGACAAAAATTCCCAAGTACAAATAGTAACTGATATCAGCGGAAACAAGAACCTTATGATTGGTCCATCATCATCTTCATCTGGCCTAGACGCCACCGGAATAGTGCTTTTTGTTGGCGGCGATGTCAACACGGGAGACTCTTCTGTAATAACTGCAAATATCTATGCACCCAACGGAGAAATTTCTATGGCAAAGAACACTCAGGCCATAGGTTCATTCATTGCAAACACTATTTCTATTCAGAAGGATTCAGTGTTTACACTTTCTTCTGCTTTTGCTATACCTGCAATTACCTGGACACCAACTACTTACAGCATTCAGGCAAAGCCATTCGTACCGCTAACTCTGAACTTTACCAGTAGTGCGCAGATATCTACCACTTCCGTCATAGTTTCAAGTCAGTTAAGCGGTATAGTGATTGCACCATCGACCATTCCAAATGTTGCTCCAAATGTTATTCAGCAATTGCCAATAACACTTGCAATTCCACCGGGAACAACAAGCGGCTGGCATAATGGAACAATTACCTTGGCTAAGAACAGTACTCCATTATCAAATTCATTTGCTCTCAATATACTGGTACCTACTGTTACTACCACTACAGAATCTGTTTCTACAGGTACATATGAATACGTGCAAACTCCATCAAATTCACCATTCTTTACTAATACTAGTGATGTCTCTGTTTATTTCGCATTCAATAACGGAACTCAAATCCCACTCCAAACATATTATGATGTATTTCCGAGCAACTCACCATTGCCTGTTTCTTTTGACACTTCATCTAAATCAAATTCGGTTCCAATTTCTTTAAATCCAATAGATATATTGACTAAGATTTTATTTCCATCAAAATCATTACCGCTTTCTATCCCAGAAATTTCAGCCATCATAGGTACAACACTCTCAAAGAATCAATGCACAAATTATAGTATGACCTATCATTTTGAAAATTATTCTCCATCGCAAATAACAAATGACATTTCAGTAGCAAACAATGCACTTAGTGTCAATCCTAACAATCCGTTGATAATAAGAGATGATATTCGTTGGAGACTTGTTGATAATGGTACCTTTGTAAACGGTGCCTGGACTCCTAAATACAACGATACTACAATTGATAGCTATTTCCAAAATCTTCCATCTGGAGCAAATGTATTTGTAATTCTTAGTGTGCAGGATCCACCTAATGCCATAGCTCTACAAGACCAAATCTCAGTGCCTAACGGTAAGCCTACGACCTTTGCTGAGTTTGAATACAAAAATGCAGCCAACGCATTCATAACTCATACCATGAATCACATTATATCTACTAGTGCCTTCAACAAGAGGGTAGTTTATTGGCAGATAGATAATGAACCAAATATGCATCCCGTGATGACTCTTGTAAAACAATTTCCAATTGGCAACATCTTCTTTGCAGACTGGAAGACAACTGTTGATGCACTTCAGTTATGGTTGGGAACTGCAAATACCTTGGATCCCTCACGACCTACTGTGCTAAATGTTTACGAAGCAGATCTACCACCTAATTTTCTATTTGAACCGTATAGAAGTCTACTTGCTAGCGATCACACAATAGGACAAGAAATGATTAATAATCTAGGTATAATGAGTTTTGATATTTATCCGGACCAATGGGCGGTTGGGGAAAGTGTGGTAACAGGTTTTCATAACACAATGGCAATTGTAAAGGATCAGTTTACCTATGCCCAAGGTACCTTTGGCTTTACTGGGAGATGGGGAATAGATGAGATGGCAGCAGGTCCAAAACCTGCAGTTATTGGAAATATTTTTTTCACTCAACCCATAAATCCTTCGGATGTATCCAGTATGATAACCGAGTCACGAACATCACAATTTGGTGGCCAATTTCCTGCCTTCGTTTCACTCTTTCAACTTAGAGCTTTAGATCATGGGCCCATCGCTAACCAACCACCATTTGATGATGCATATGGTCTTGTAAATGGTACAAGTGGGTTAACGAACGATGGAAATAACAATACTCCAAACTTTTTGGGATCTATAGAAAATTCAGTAGTACAAGACTGTCCAAGTTCTGGATCTCCAACATCAATTCCAAGAAATGGATTGGTTGGAGAATGGAACTTGGAAAATAACGTATTGGATACAAGCGGTAATAACAATAACGGAGTTGGTGGTGGTACAAACTTTATTTCTGGTAAAATTGGACAAGCGCTAAGTTTTGACGGAGTTAGCAATGTAGTCTCGGTGGCAAATAATCCTTCAATTAATTTTGGTACTACTGGAAGTTTCTCAATATCGCTTTGGATGAAGAGCACGCAGTCTGGCGGTGGGGACGCAGGATTTGGCTTGATAGTTGACAAGAGACCAAACAATGACGGGCAATACAAAGGGTATTCAATAG
>CAZDTF010000006.1:0-16796 GCA_964508325.1 uncultured Nitrosopumilaceae archaeon
TTATTACGTTTTCTCCTTTTTTTGAAGAAAATAGGCCTGTATGTGAGAAATGTTTTAATCTTTCATAATGAGCGTCAAGCCCTGCTACTTCGTATAGTTTGGCTGCGCCAAACATTGCTATTGGAAAGGTGTGCAGGTTGCCAAGTAGGAAGACTTTGCCTCTTAGAGATACTTTTTTGGCTTGTGTTTGCGCATTATTGTAAATTGCTGATACGTCTCGTATAGTAATCTTTGATACTAAAGAGAGACATGTCATAAAGCTTGCAAGAAAGCTTATGCTTCCAGCTGTGAAGATGCCAGAATTTTCATAATTTAGAACTAGTGTTTTTTTACAATTCTTTGCAAGTCTGCTTTGAGGATTTGCAGTTATAGCAATTCCATTTTTGATTGCTTTTGCTAATTTTATATTAGATATAGTATTTCCTGAAATTGAGATCAAATATACCTGAGAATTTTTTACGAGTCTTTTATTTTTCAAAAGATCTAAAGGATCAAAGGCAGATGTTCTAAAATCAGAAAATATTTGTGCAATTTGTGCAGCTACAAATGAATCTCCAGTACCACAAAAAATTGTTTTTTTCTGTTGTGGATTAGAAAGGATTTTCTGTGGTACAAATTTCTTTAGAAAATTTATTTGCAATCTAATTTCTTTTTCAAAGGCGGAAATTGTTCTCATCTTTTTCATAACTTCATTTTTATAATAGACATAAAAATCATCTTTATGGAAATCATGCTAGGACACACTCCTGATGCTGATGATGCATTCATGTTTTACGGTATGCTTTCCGGGAAAGTAACATCTCCACATTTCAAGGTAAATCATATTGTGGAAGATATTGAAACGCTTAACAGACGAGCCTTAAAGCACGACCTTGATGTAACTGCTGTTTCAGTACATGCGTGTGCATACATTCCAAATTATACAATTCTACGCAGCGGTGGAAGTTTTGGTAAAGGATACGGACCAATCGTGATTTCAAAGAAAAACCTATCAATAGACGAACTGAAAAAAACAAAAATAGCGATTCCCGGCAAGATGACTTCGGCATTTTTGCTTTTACAATTAATGATTGGAAAGTTTGATTATGTTGAGATGAAGTTTAGTGATATTACTGGCGCAGTAGAGAAAGGGGAAGTTGATGCAGGATTGGTAATACATGAGACTCAGATTTCTTATGATCAGAAAAATCTTTCAAAAATTCTAGACGTTGGCTTGTGGTGGAGAGATTCTACAGGTGGGCTTCCTGTTCCGCTTGGAATCAACGTGATGAGCAACCACTTTGGTATAGAAACTATAAGGAAATTTGATGAATTTTTCCGTGAATCAATCGTATATGGAATGGCACGTGTAAGTGAAGCGCTTGATTATGCGATGCAGTATAGTCGCGGACAACCACGAGATCTTATTGAAAAATTTGTTAGGATGTATGTTAATGATATAACTATAGAGATGGGCATTTTAGGCGAAAGTTCGATAAGAGATCTCTTCAGATTTGGTATCGAAAAGGGACTTACTCCTGAGTTTGATCTTCGTATAACTTAATGGTTATAGGTCTCAAATTGTAAATCATATCTATTGGACAAACGCATCTTTTTTATTGGAATTATAATTCTGGTAATAGGATTTACAATTTCACTATATCTTGATGCAAATATGCCAGCTGGGAAAGCTGACATGACACAGGACGAACAATTAAAACTGTACCAAGATGAAGCAACCTTTACCAGCTTATCTACTTTTTTTCGGATAATTGCAGGACTAGGGTTTTTTATTTTATTAATTAGCATAGGCTTGAAAAGAAGGCAAAAAGGTGGCACAGGAAAACCAATAACACAAAAACCTGCAGAGACCTAGAAATTTTTTAAAATATTAAAGAATGTGTCACGCTGTGCTGGCTGTCTGCCAATTTCTTTGACCATGTTTGCAAGCTCTAAAATTGAGGAGTTTGTTCCCTTTCCTGCGGCCTTGTAGATCTCCTCAGAAAAAGCTGTACCAACCAAATCATTTCCGCCATGTGTTAATGCTACTTGCGCAAGTTTTTTTCCAAGAGCTACCCAGTATACAGAGATATTATCAAGAGCCCCTGTAAGCATCAGTCGTGAAAGGGCAATGATTCTAAGATCATATGTAGAAGCACTTTCTGTGCCAACCAGTCCTTTTTGCTCAAGCTCCGTATTTTCTAAACTAAACTTTAGTGGAATAAAAGTGATAAATCCTCTAGTTCTTTTTTGAACATCTCTTAATTTAATCAAGTGATCTACTATGTGTTCTGGTTTTTCCACATGACCAAAAAGCATTGTTGCGTTACTTTTTATTCCAAGGTTATGAGCTTGCTCAATTGTATCAAGCCACTCTTGGCCCGAACACTTTCCGCGAACTATCTTGTTTCTAACATCAGGATGAAATAGCTCTGCTCCACCGCCAGGCATTGAATCAAGTCCAGCAGATTTCAGTCTTAAAAGTACTTCTTTGACAGAGTTGTGTGTCAATCTTGCAATAAAGAAAATTTCTGCTGCAGTAAGCGCCTTGATGTTCATTTCAGGATGGCTTTTCTTAATAGTCTTAAACATTTCTTCATAATATTCAAGTGGCAGTTCTGGATGAAAACCTCCTACAATATGTACCTCGGTCGCGCCAAGGTCTTTGGCCATTCCAACTCTTGATTCGATGTCTTTTGCAGATAGTGTGTATGCATCATTTTCATTTCCTTTTCTGTAAAATGCACACATTTGACAACTTGCTGCACATACATTTGTATAATTAAGATAATAAGAAGCGGCAAAAGTTACTGTATCTCCTACAGTTCTTTGACGAATCAAATCTGCCGCAGCACCAATCATGTACAGATTATCATATGACATTAATTCCAAGCCGTCGTTGTATGTGAGCTCTTCACCTGACATGGCTTTCTCAAGAGCCTTAGAGTCCTTGATCAGTTTTTCTAACACGCTTTTGTCTGTATTTGATATCAATATAAAATTAACACAAATATTGAAAGTTGGGTATTTTTAGATGATATAATTTTCGTTAGGTTATTGTATATGAGCAAAGGTGTCATGATATGAGGCTACATCATATAGGTATCGTTGTGCCTAGGATTAAAGATTCTGTTGGTGAACTTGCAAATTATATAAAATTTGAAACAATTAGCAATACCTTGCCAGTTGGCAGCCAAAAAGTAAACATTTGTTTTTTAAAAGTGGGGGAACCTTTTTTAGAATTGATAGAGCCGGTAGAAAAAGATTCACCTGTTTATGATTTTGCAAAAAATGGTGGTGGAATACACCATATTTGCTTTGAGGTAAATGACATTCATGCTCAACTAACAGACATGGAAGAAAAAGGTGCAACTATACTTGTTAAACCAGTTATTGGTTTTGATAATAGGTTAATTGCTTTTTTGGATTTGAACATGAAAAATACTAGATGCGGGTTGGTTGAACTTTTGGAATCCAGAAATTAGTTTATTATTTGTGATAACTAGATCAGAGACCAGAGTTAATTCTTAGGCGCGAAATTGTTTTTGCAGATAGAATGATTATGGATAGTATTGCAACTACAAGCACCAATGAGGCAAGAGCACCAAACTCTGGCACAAACGTTGTACTTTTTGCAAAGAGTATCTCGTGTTGATTTGGAAGCCCGTCTTGCCATACTACATATACACTATTTTCAGACACAGACATTTGTTTGAAATTTGAATCATCTGGCGTGTTGCTGATATTATCAGGGGTGCTAAAGGTGGTTCCGCCGTCTGTACTTTTTGCTATAAAGATATCATATTTTCCAGGAGCAGAATCGTCCCAAATTACATAGATATTTCCTTTTACAGTTATTTGTGCCCAACCTGACGAGCCAACATTCTTACTGATATTAACAGGGGTGCTAAAGGTTGCTCCGCCGTCTGTACTTTTTGCAAAAAGTACGTCATAGTTATTATTTGAAATCGTATCAGTCCACACGACATAGAGATTATTTTCAAACACCGTCATTTGTGGATAGCCTGAATCTCCGGCATTATTACTAACATTAACTGGTGGCCCAAAAGTAGAACCATTGTTTGTACTTTTTGCTACAAATATGTCATAATTTCCAGGAGTATTATCCATCCATACTACGTACACATTATTTCCAGATGCAACAATCTGTGGTGCACCTGAAGGTTTAGGATTATTACTTACATTAACTGGAATCGTAAATGTCTTACCATTGTCTGTACTTCTTGCTACAAATACATCAAAGTTACCAGGCGCATTATTCTCCCATGTTACATAAACATCATTTCCAGATAATGCCATTTGCGGTAGGCCTGTATCTCCCACAGTATTACTGAGATTAACTGGAGTGCCAAAGGTTGCTCCGCCGTCCGTGCTTTGTGTAAACAAGATGTCATAGTCCTTGTTTGTAACAGTAAATGCCCATGTCACATACAGATTATTTCCTGATACCGCAATTTTTGGAAAGCTGGAATCTCCAGAGTTATTGCTGATATTAACTGGGGTGCTAAAGGTTGCTCCGCCGTCTGTACTTTTTGCAAAGATTATTTGATATTTACCAGTAGCTTTGCCTTGCCATACTACAAACACTTCATTTCCAGACACAGCAAATTGTGGCGAGGTTGAAGAACCAATATTCTTGCTAATATTAACAGGGGCGCCAAAGGTTGTACCACCATCCATGCTTTTTGAAAGAAATATGCCAAACCTTCCTGTGGAATTATCATTCCACAAGATGTATACGTCATTGCCAGACACTACCATTTGCGGTATGACAGAATCTCCGTGATTGTTGCTTATGTTCATTGGATTAGTAAATCCTGACTGCGTAGCTTCAATTGATCTTAAATTGCCAAGTAAGACTACAAGTATCAACATAGTCATTAATAATTTTAGAATTCTTTTCACACTTTTACACTGACTGACAGATATAAGATAGTTTCAATTAACCAAACTTGATAATAAAAAATCTGTTGCTTCAAGAACAATATGTTTTAGCAAGACATATTCTATTCTGATATAGTTTTATCAACAATAAGATTCAGTTCCAGTTTAGAGCTGCTATTAATGGTGTTTGTAAGATGAGTAACAAGTGTAATACTTGCTTGTTTTCCGTTTACATCTAGATTTGTTTTGATTTCAAGCGGCTTGAAATCTGTATTAGGACCTAACATTACTTTGGATACAAGTGGAATAAGAGATAGATCATTTGTGGTAGCTTTGATCTTGTATGCGGTGGTATCTGAAAAATAGACACCTCCTCTAGTAGTTGGTTTTCTAACTGGAACCGACGATTTTGCCACACTAACATTTGCTAAGGGGTATTCTTTATCGTCAAGATGTAGTATGTATTTTATGTCAGGCATTTCTATTAATTTTGATAAAATTTCTTCGTCTATTTTCATCAGTAATTTGATTTATGCCCATTTCTAATAACTTTAAGGTATTCACTATAATTTCTGAAAATCCATCGTGAATGCTTATATTTTTGCGACCTAATTCAACAGGAATATGAAAATCCAAGCGCGCCACATAATACTTGCACTTCTCATTTTAATACCGTCAGCCGTAAACCTGTATGTTCCTATATACAACAGGGATCTTCCTGAGATTTTTGGTCTGCCTTTCTTCTACTGGTTTCAGACAATCTGGCTTTTTGCATGTTCTGGGTTTTACCTTACTTTTGCACATTTGATGAAAGGAAGTTCAAAGTGATAGGACTAGACAGCATAATTCCATTTGTTAGCCTCTTTGTATTATTTGTGGTTCTGGGCTTTTACGGGAAATATTGGAGAAGTGGAGACCTAAATCAAGTACACGAGTGGTCATTAGCAGGAAGAAAGCTTGGCACAACACTTGTTTTCTTTTTGATTGGTGCTGATCTATATACCGCGTACACGTTTGTTGCAATTCCTTCTGGAGTCTTTGCAAAAGGCGCACTTTACTTTTTTGCAGTTCCATATGTCATGCTCACATTCGCGGTAGCATTAGTAACAATGCCAAGGCTATGGTCTCTTTCAAGAGAAAAGGGCTACATCACTGCATCTGATTTTGTAAAAGACAGATTCAGCAGCTTGGCATTAGCAGTCATGATAGCAATAACTGGCATTGTGGCAGAGTTGCCATATATCGCATTACAGATAGTCGGAATGCAGTCTGTCCTAACTGTCATGCTTGCAGGTTCTACTAATGCTCAGACAGTAGGAGAGATTTCATTATTGATATCTTTTGTAATTTTGGCTGCATTTACTTATACCAGTGGTCTGCGTGGAGCAACACTTACTGCTATTTTCAAAGACATATTGATCTGGATTACTGTAATTGCGGTGATAGTTGTTGTACCAATTAGCTTTGGCGGATTTGGAAATGCTTTCAAAGAAATCAAACCAAACTATGTCACCCTCTCTGATTCCCTTGTTCCAGCTTATGCAACTCTAGTGCTTGGCAGTGCGTTGGCACTTTATCTATATCCGCACGCGATAAATGGTGTTTTGAGTGCAGAAAGCGCCAAAAAACTTCGAACCAGTACTGGATTACTACCTCTCTACGGAATTGGCCTGGCAATAATGGCATTGATGGGAATCCTAGTCTATGCCGTACCTTCTGCGATGAATTTTTTGTCTGGCTTTCCTGAAAGCTCCCGTGGCATACTAGTTGTACCTTCTTTAATTTTGTATTCAATGCCTGGATGGTTTTCAGGCATAGCGTTACTTGGAATATTCATCGGAGGTCTGGTACCAGCTGCTATCATGGCAATGGCACAAGCAAATTTGCTTACGCGAAACATAATCAAGGAAATAAAACCAAATTTATCGCCAAGATCTGAGATCAGAATTACAAAAATTTCATCAACTGTATTCAAGTTTGTAGCTTTGGGATTTGTGTTTACAGTCCCTGCCACTTATGCAATATCGCTTCAGCTTTTAGGTGGAATTTTAATTGCACAAATTTTACCTGCAGTTTTTTTTGGGATGTATGTAAAATCACTAAGAAAAGAGCCGCTTATTGCAGGTTTGTTAGTAGGAATTTCTCTGGGAATTTACATGGTAGAATCAGCAAACAACTTTGGTCCGTTATCTAGTTCGCTCTTCCACACTACATTTGGTTCTCTCTACATAGCCGTTATAGCACTGGCAATCAATCTAGTGATATCATTTGCTGGCAGTGCCATCCTAAACAGAAGACATAGACAGATAACTGAATACTAATTTTTCCTCAAATACTCACTAAGAATAACTCTGATCGTCTCAGGCAAGTATCAAGCAATCTCTCTTTACGTTCTTTTTTCAAGACTTGATTTGAATTTATGATCTTCGATGAGAAGTATAATTAATTATGACGTTTGTACTTATGTTTAACATGACGAAGAAACAATTGCCAAAAAAAAGAGTGATTCCAATAGAAATTGATGACCACTTTAGACTTTTTGGAAAAGAACCATGGGAAGTTGAATATCTAGAAAAGTGTTCTCTTTGCAAGTCTAGAATAGATGAATATGGTTTTTGTTCTTGTGGTTCAAAAGGCGATTAAAATTTTCTTCAAATGTATTTGATTCAAGAACTAGAAAACAATATTGCAAGATAAGAGTTACTCAGAATTTATCAGTGAAGGTTATCAATGACAAAACAAACTATACTGTATGACAGTGCTTTATCTATCGCTAAGAACGGAATCCAATACTGAAATGGCCGAGATTCCTCTTGAAATTATCCAACATATTTTCTTGGCTGACAAGACAGGATTGAAGATTGAAGATGATAGGGATTCAGCGAAAAAGACTAGCTAATTGGTTTGCACACAACATAGATTTATCTATAACACTATCAGGAATCACTGTAATTATTGCGGCTAAACAACTAGGCAATTATAACATGGAATTAGATAGTCTGTCTACAAATGTGAGATTTTGGTTACTATTTTTTGGCATTGAAGTATTATCAATAGGAATAGCATCGCTGATCTGTTACAGAATTCTATTAAGACAGAACAGATTTTCTAGTTAAAATCATCCAATTTTAATTAATGATGTTCCAAATACGTGAAAATCGAAACATACCTACCCACCCACCAATCATAAAAGTCATCGCCAATACAAAAATAAAATACAAGTCTCTTTTGCGATGTGCCAAGTCCAAGTTTAGAAACAAAAATACTCCCAGCCCAATCAGCCCAAGCCATAATGCGATATTACCATAATTTTTCCAACTTACCATGTAAGGTACAATCAATGATGTGCAAGTAAGCTTTGTGTTTAAATTATGATTAGAAAATTAGCCACTTTCCATACATGATGGCAATTTACCATTGTGCTTTTCAAGGTAATCTTTAACGAGTTGTTCTTTGGTTATTTCCTTTGATTCCGTAACCATGTATCTAAACCTCTTTGCCTTTTCTAGACATGGCGCAGTAAGAGCGTCTAAAAGAGATGTTCTAAGATTTTGAGCGCTGCCAATAAACAATATCTTCATCGCAGTATGCATCACAAAAACTCCACTTTGCTCAGGAACAGTTTTTGTATTATCGTGATTAAAATCAAGCCATTCTGACCATTGTTCATTATTTATGTTGCTCACAATTCTACAATCATTTTTTGTGTTTTAAACATTGTTTGTATATAATTCTGAAATCTTTTTTTGTAAAAACTCTTACTGTAGATAGAAGACTCCACCTTGTCTTGATTTAGGAGCGTATATTGCAGCATGATGAGTTTTAAAAAGACTCGGAATTACCTGATCATTTTTGTTGTTTTCAATTTTCGTAATGTCGTAAGGGCAGATTACAGTTCCATCAAAACCATCAAATGATTTATGGAAATCATGCTCAAGTTTAAGCTCAGTAGACATGCCTTCTGCTGTACTAATATCAGATACTATTCTTGCTACAACCTTGTACGGAGGTTTTGAATCAGATAGAATCCTCTCAAGATTTTTTTTTGCATTAGATAACAAATCACGTGATTCCGTCGAGTCTGTGATTTGGTATACGTGTAAGAGGTTATTTTGGATATAGTCACGCACCGCAATTCCATTATTTATCATTGCAAGCATGATAAAGCCAGGATCTTCTTCTGTTGCATAAATACAATGTTCACGACTGCCTAATCCTTTTTTGATAAATTGAAATTCAATTTTCCTTGCATATTCAGGGTCATCGTATAAAAGTACTAGATGTTTTCTGCAGTCAAGCCCTTCAACAAATTTCAAAGGAACACCTTCGGGCTCCACTTTTTGCCTTGGGCCAAATTTATTGAATCCCATATGCAGTTATTTGGTGTTGCAAACTCAAAGGATCTGCTTAGCTAGAATAACAAACATTTAGCTAATTTCTCTAGTGGTACGAATAAACCAGCAAAGCCATTAGACCCTATGGATCACAGTAACAAGGAGGGTGTATAATTTGGGTGGCATAGGCGGACCATTCCCTCGTTAGAATAGATTAGTACCTTGCATAATACAGGTACTATGATAAATTGTATCTTATCACTTGAGACGGTGATAGAGAAAAACAATTTATCAAAAAACTAATGTTTACAATTATATTTTAGATACGGTTTTTCTAAGTTAAAATGGATTTTAAGAAATTTTTTAATCGCGACAAGGATAAAAAAATCTATGAAAAACAAAGTGATATTGAGAAAATAAAAAGTGAAATTGAGGAAGAAGATAGAATATTCCAGCAAGAATTACAGGCTAAAGATAAATTATTAAACAAATTTGAACTTGAACAATTAAAACAACTCTGTGTGGATATGCTAGGAAGAGAGCCAGAACCTGAATATTATGAAGAAAGAGAAACTGGAAAACAGATCGAGTTGCCTCTTTATAAAAATGATTACATGCACTTTATAATTGAAGAGTTGAGACTATCTCAGATTAGTGACTATGCCCTTAAAAATAAAATTGTCTCCACTAGTTTCTTTAAAAAATAAAAAATGTTCTAATTTTTAATAAAAACCAATCTACATTTAATTGGATAATTCTGATTGAATTTGCATTATTGTAATATTTCCAAATCCAGAAAGACAGTTTTTGTTACCTTTCCATCAGATGCACTGATACCTAAGGTATAGTTTCCTGGCGGTGCAGAATCGTTTCGTAGTAAAAGCTGTACTTGGTGTGTCTTTGACAGATCAACTGGATTAACAGAAAACTTTACATCAACATTTTTAAAGCCAGCATTTGGTTGCATCGAGCTTGACACATTAAGAAAGACAATATTATTGTCGTAAGAAGCTAGACTGCTCTTAGAAATTTCAAGGTTTACAGATTGTTTAGAATCATTACTTAGGATAATTTTGTTAATGTCTGAACTAATTTCAAAAGGTATCGGAGCTTCACCGTTTACCATACCAACCTTGTCAGTATTCCATTCAGAAAACCACAGTTTACTGTCATCAAGTGGATCTATTGCGATATTTAACGGATATACCAAATAGCTATCTGCAGGACGGGATGGAATTTCATATTCAGTTAGTGTTCTGTTTACTGTATTAAAAAAAGCAATCTTGTTGCCTTCATGTTCATTAACCCATATCCCTTTACCATCATTTACCTCTCTCATCCAAAAGGGCAAAGTAGTAACCTGGTATGCATTTTGGGATGTGGGAAACCTGGTCAGGGTTTCAGAATCTGTTTGATATCTGGTGATAAAACTGGTACCATGTTCAGTCAGCCAAATGGTGTCATTTAGTATAAAAAGATCTGTTGGAGAACCAAGTGAAGTCTTGTCACTAGATGGTATCTCTAAAATTTTTTTAATATTATTTACAATGCCATTGTCATACATTATTCTGTATTTTATGATTTTTTGGTTTGAAATTTCTGTCACCCATAAATCATTATTTGTTAAAAACAATCCCGCAGGTTGAGTATCATTGCCCGTGTTAAACTCCGTAATCTTGTATTGTTCATTTTTAGTTTGAATTTTTTGTATCACACCAACCGTATTACCTGAAAGTGTTGTAAACCAGATATTTCCAAATTTATCAATTTTCATTTGAAAAGGAGCAGCGCTCACTGAACGATCAGAATCAAATTTGCCATTACTAGGATCAAACCTCCAAATTGAACCTGTTCCTAACTGTGAGAACCATATTAGCCCATCATTGTCTTGCGACATTGTCCACACCATTAATGATCCAGTCACATTATTCTGCGAGCTGCCATCCTCAATTGGGTATGAACTAATCTTTCCATTATCTGGATCTAATTTTAAAAGCGAATTGATTTTTGAACCAGCAATCCAAACAACTCCACTTTTGTCTACCAAGATGCCATTTGGTAAGGTTCCAGCAGGCAAAGAATATTCTTTTACATATGGATTGTTCTCATTTGGCATTAATGGTTTTTCTGAATTGTTTTCACTTGATTTTGAAATGTTCGATGTACTGCTAACTGTAATAATAGTAATTGTCGCTACTACAATTATCAAAATAATCCATTTTAAAGAAGGCAATTATCTCTCTAGTTTGGAGTAATTTCTTTTCTCTTTATTAGTGTCTTGAAAAAAATTCAATTTTCAGCCTTTTTTGTGCAGGTTTAATCAGTAGATAGATAACTATTCACTTATTTCTTAAATTCAAGAATTTTAATTTTGAAGAAAGGATGATTATTGTTGATATTGAGGCTGTAAGAATAATCGATGCCAAGGGACCAAACTCTGGTACTGCTGTTGTTGTATTATTATTAATTTTATACACATTATTATTTGTAGAAACAGTTCCGTTAAATACAATTAAACTATCAAATGAAATATCATTATTTTCGTTGGTGTCACCTACTATATTTGAAGGATCTGCATCAAAAAATAAATTATAAATTCCAGATTTTTCTGGTAGCCAGCTAAAACTTATTGGGACGGTTTGCTTTGCATCTATGTTTGCTTTAGCCAGATTATCATAGACAAGAAAATTGGTGCCATTTTTAATTTTTAGTCTAAACGTTATTGATGAGGCATCTGTTTCCCCACTATTGATGACATTTTTTGTTATTGTAACAGGTTTGTTGACAATAGGAATACTCATATTTTTTCCAGACCTGTCAAGTAAATTTAAAGAACCATTGACCCATGCCAGTTCAGCGTGAATAGGTTTTCCAGTTTTAACAATCACAATTCCTGTCACCCATGGGTTTGTTGTGTCAAAATATTGATATTTTCCAATTGTACCAAAAAACTGCCTAAATGATTTACCTGGTGCAATATAACCACTGTCAAAATTTCCTACAGGTCCAGTATCTCTGCTGCCTGCCGTAACAGTATGTGTTTTATTATCAATATTTGTCCAGGTAACAGAATCTCCTGTAGATATCGTTACTTGGTAAGGAAGAAAACAAGTAGCATAGGCACATTCTTTTGTTGATGTATTATTTTTTATGTAAACTTGAGTATCGTTAGCAAAGACCGGAGAAATTGATATAATTCCCAACGTGACACACAAAAAACCCATGACGATTATAGCTTTTTCCATGTGCTAAATCATGAAGTTTCTTCAGATAAATTGGACGTGTTAATTCTACGTAATGTTTATCACATAGCTTCAGAGATTGAGGATAAATCCTAGATAACAATTTTGCTTTTGACTAAAAATAATTTTTATATTTTTAGATGATTTTTATTTATTGAAGATACGGCTAGTATTGACGCTGTTGCAACAACTAAGACCATTACTGATGTTGGAAATTCTGGAACTGCGTTTGTACCTACCACTTCAATTGTGTGCGTGCTTTGATGATAGTTGATCTCAAGTGCGGTTTCGTTTTGAATGTTACCTGTTTCAATTACATCGCTTTGCGACGTGCTTTGACCGTCTATCATTACACTTACCACATCGCTAAGAAGTGTTTTTGGAATGATGATATCTGTAATTCCATCTGTTCCAGTCTCGCCAGAAACCGTAAAAGAGATCTTTTTTGCTTGCACATTGAATTGAAGATCACTTATTTTGGAGCTGCTTGCTATCATGAGGTTGAAATTTTTTCCATCCGCATTAATAGAAAATAAGGTTGGTTTTGCAACCACAAACTTTGATGATGATTGAACACTAGCCTGTGTCTTTAATGTCATACTACTTAGAACGTCTTCACTGATATTGAGCTTCGCATTTATTGTATATGTTCCCTGCTCTGCAATATCTGGCAAAATAAGTTCTGCGTCATATTGTCCATCACTATTAACTTGTGTTTTTGTATTATTCAAAACATTGTCTTTGTCATCTGAAACTTGTACAGTAACTTGGTTTACACCCCCAAGTTCGGTAATCAAACCTGACCAAATAGATCCTTCAATTTTGATGTCATCACCTGGCTTGTAAAGATGCTTCTCTGTTGTAACAGTAAAAGAATTTCCAGAGTCAACTGCCATTTTACTATATGATGATTTGAATTGTCCATTTTGCTCATCTGCTGCATAAACTGATATGATTCCAAAATTGCTGATAAGCAAACCTGCAATAGAAATTATAGATATGCATGAAAACAAATTGAATGACTTGAACCATTTTAAAAAAGACGTGTAAAATTTCATATCTTATTGTGAGCAATAAAATGATAAATAAATAGTGCGTATTTTCTAATAAAAAAAATGTTGGTGGAGCTACTGGTCTCCAATCAAAAAGATTACGTCTGCAGTAGTTGTGACATCTTGATTTGAAGAGAAGATAGGCGTTTGTTTTGCTACTGAAGGCATTGAATCAGCTGCGTAGTAGATCGGTGGGGGTGGAGGAAGATTAAATTCTGACAAGCTCACCGATTTTACTCCAATTATCTTCTGACTCAGTGGGCCAAGTGCCTTTTCTGCCTTTGATTTAGCATCTAGCACAGCCTTGCCTAACAAATCATCATGTACACCTTGTTGTTTTGCAGGAGATAACGAAAATGATACGCTATCTACTCTGTTTGCGCCTGCCCCAACTGCTGAATCAATGATATCGCCAGCTAGTGACAGTTTCGCGGTCTTGACAAACAAGGTGTTTGATGCTCTGTATCCAGTTAGTGTTGTTTTTTGTATACCAGTTTGTGGATCTGGTACAGAATAGTTGTACACTGGATAGATGCTAAAACTTGCTGTGCTTATCTCATCTTTTGTTATTCCAAGACTTGTGATTGCTGCTACAATTGAGTTCATATCTTGTGAATTTGCAGATATTGCAGCTTGTGCAGTCTTTGCTTCTGTATCAACACCAAACTGTAATGTCAGAAGGTCTGGCGATATTGAAGTTGTTGCAGTTCCAGTAACAGAGATTGTTCTTTCTCTTGTTGAAAACACTGGTGCTTGCTGACCGTATGCTTGATTTTGTGATGTCTGCATGCTAGTAACAATTACTGTCGAAACAATTGCTATTACAGCAAATGTTGCAAGCATGATTTTTGTTCTGTTTGTTGTCATTGTTACTGTAATAGAAGGCAGTGCATATAGGCTTTGATTAAATTTGAATTTAATCTAATTTTTTACTAAAAAATTATAAAATACTTTCAAATAATGTGTATTTTTTATTTTTGCGTGGAATCATTGAAATTTATAATTTAGTAATTTATTTCAGAATTTACTTTGAAGTTTCTTTTACAAATGATGTTTCTTGTGCCCTATACTTGACCTGCATGAACACATCTTGTGTCGCATGTGCAGTAGGTACAGGTCCATTCTGGGAAACAATCTCCACTTTCCAGTCTCCAACTATTGGGTCAACAGATGTGATTGTGAATCGTTCCAATGTACTTTCCTGGCCAGTGTATCTCACTCTGTATATCTGGTCGCCTATTGTCACAGATTTGAAATTGCCTTGTCCTATTGTGGAATGAGTTACAATGCATTTGTCAGATGGCCCTATGACACATGTACCGTCTGGTGCGCTCACTTGATATCTTAGATCACCTTCTATGTTCTTAAATGAAGAGTGTAAGACAAGTGGAATTGCTATAGTGTTATTGTTTTGTTCAATGACACCAATGTTAACTGGTTGTGATATGGATAATGTCTTTGTTGCTGGGAATGTGGTTACCGTAACTACACTAGTATCAATTAAATCATCATAACCATTATACTTTGCAAATACTTGGTGACTGGTTACATATCCTAGTGTAGGTGTCTTCCATTTTAGATTAATTGTAGTCTGTCCAGCCTCAAATAGTTGTGGTGGTGATGTGTATACTGTAGTGTTATCAGCTACAAGAGATATGGTTCCAAAGACAGGCTTGCCTGCATTATTGAAATATGAAGTTGGTGTTGCTGTAGTTCCCTCTGCTGTTGTTGGAAGTATTTCCAATTCATGCTTGCCTTGAGATGAATAGCTTGGCTTTACACCAATAGAATGTTGGTCCGAGTCTGATGATTTGCTATCTTGATTTTCTACATGTATCCAGTATGTTATGGCTGGTGATTGCATCATCTCTTTTGGAATTGTTCCAGATACAATGTATGTGGTATTTGATACTTGGAGAGGTGTAACATCCATCCTTACTGCAACATACTTTGTCGGATCATCTCCCATCTTTACAAATCTTAGTTCTGCACGGTCAGGTAATGTGGTACTAACAATGATGGAAGATACCATCATAGACTGGGAATCTACATACTGGTTTGTCAGATCAGAGGATAATGTTTTTGTGTTATGTCTTATCTGGATGTTTAAATAAAATAATTTGGGTTGAGAAAGTACATATTGTGTTGATTATAGTACATTTTCAAATGTAACAGTTTCATTGCATCCGTTAATCTCAATTGTCTTGCCTATAGAATTGATGTTCCTTCCCATTGCTTCCAGTACAACAACCTCAAATGACGTTTGTTTTGGATCGATGTGAGCTTCGTATACTGCCTTTTGAATGGTTGCGTTTACATTTTGTTCTGTAAATGGCTGATCTTTAGATAATTGTGCTTGAATTATTCCAGACGCTGTTCGTAATATGACAGTCGGGTGAGCTCCAGGATCTGTTCCTATTGTTATCTTTACAACATCTTGGTTACATGTGTCGTATGATATTTCGTAGATCCTCAAGTTTGGTGTCAAGATGCCGCCAAATCCAGATCCTGTGCCAGATGAGCCAGATGGACCAGCACCTACTGCACCACCTCCACCCCCTGTACCTCCTGCAGAGGCAGCTGCTGGAGCAGATGATGTTGATGAACTCCATGTTGCAAATCCTGTAAAGTGCTTTGTCCAGACTACCAAATCAGATCCTGAATTGATCTTGCAGTTTCCTCCTGCAGATAGACCATTGTTTGTAGTTTGGGTATCATCTGCACAGGTTGCAGCAATCTCTGTGAGCGGACCAGTAGTGGTGTAACCAACATGCTTTCCTGCCTGACCAACAAATAAGATGCGTACTGCCTTGTCAAAAGTTAGAGAAGTACTGCCAGAACCTAACTCGATGACCTGGTTTATAATATCAGTTGTCAGGGGTTCTACTGGTGCTGTAACTGAATTGAGAGGTTTAACAGTTGGTAAGGTGACTGATCCTGGCCAGCTGGTAGGACCAGATATGGTGATGCCTGCTGGGATGACAACCTGTATATCTGGAATGGAATCGCCAGTGGTGTCTTTATTGATTGTAAGACCAGTGTTAACTTGTACTGTATGATTTACACCGCTTGTTTGAGTTATACTAGAATAGTTTAATGTTGCACTTGGTGTTGTGGAATAAACTATTACTGTTGACAAGGCCGCGTTGCTACTTGTCACAAACAAATTGGGTTTGTTTGGATCAACTTTAGTTGAGTTTTGATCGATTTCATCTAGTTGTGTATTAGGTCCAAGATTGTTTGATGCAGTTTCGGATGCAGAGAAAGAGTGTGAGTCGTATACT
>CAZDTF010000007.1:0-16639 GCA_964508325.1 uncultured Nitrosopumilaceae archaeon
CTGGGTTTTCCGATACACTGCAGCCTGGTGAACATCTTCGCGTGAAACCAAATTATCCTGATCAGCCGATTACACTGGCAGGCACTGGAAAATGGAACATAACATCTTCCGCTTTATTTTCAACTTCTAACAACGACAGCCTTATGGTTCTTTCGTCCCAACCTCTACAGGTAACAATAGTACCAGAGTTTGGTTCTTTTGCAAGCATGATAGCAGCTATGTCAATAGCTGGAATTGTGTTGATATCAAAAATATTCAGATTTAGTTTTTCTCAAAATAATTCATTGAAATAGGCATCTTTCCTTAATGGTTAAGATTCTCTTTATCAATAAATTTTTGAAGAATGTTTTCAATGTTTTCTGAAGAAGACGCCGTTTTTATGGTTTCAACAATTTCTTTTTCTTCAATTTCATAACAATTTAGCAACTCGTTTTGATCTTTGAAAAAAAGCATCACCTTGTCCTGAAATATGCAATAATACAACTTTTCAATATCCATCAATTCAGGCTTAATTTTAATGCCCTCGGCTTCTGCAACTATTGGGTAATCCATGCCATGTTAATCCGTAGAAGATATTTAGACAGTTGGTTTTCGAAAATGTAATAAGCGTTTTTTAGTTCAAATAAGAGATGGAGAATCGAGTTGTATTTCATATAGATTTTGATTATTTCTTTGCTCAATGTGAGGAGTTACGAAATCCAGAGCTTAAGACAAAACCCGTGGCTGTTTGTGTTTTTTCTGACCGTGGTGGAGATAGCGGTGCAATAGCTACTGCTAATTACATTGCAAGAAAATATGGAGTAAAATCTGGAATGCCAATAAAGTTTGCCAAAAAAAGATTAGAGAGTGTGCATGAAGCAGTTTTTTTGGCTACTGATTTTGAATATTATTCAGAAATTTCACAAAAGGCAATGTATACAATAAAGGAATTTGCAGATATTTTTGAATATGTGGGAAGAGATGAAGCATATCTTGATGTCTCAAAGAGAACCCAAGGAGATTTTGACAAGGCCGCACATTTGGCACAGCAGTTAAAAAACGCCATTAGAAATTCATCAAAACTTTCTTGCTCTGTTGGGGCATCAACAAACAAGCTTGTATCAAAAATAGCCTCAAATTTTAAAAAACCAGATGGCTTAACCATAGTCACCCCAGAAAAAATGGAAAGTTTTTTAGATCCCCTTCTAATTCGAACAATTCCTGGTATTGGAAAGAAAACAGAAGATGTCTTTTTAGAGATGGGACTGGAAACAATTTCTCAATTAAGAAATGTGGATGTATTTGCCCTTAACAGCAAGTTTGGCAGAAAAATTGGGACCTATATTTACAATGCTGCAAGAGGTATTGATTATGAGCCCGTGTCTCTAAGACAGGAAGCTACTCAATATAGCAGAATAATCACCCTAAAGGAAGATTCAAAAGATTATAAATTTCTTGCAAAAAATCTGGAAAAACTTTGTGAAGACATTCATTCTTCTATCATGGAAGATCGCATTGTTTTCAAATCAATTGGAATACAATTTGTGCAATCAGATCTTTCAAACAAAACTAAATCAAAAACTATAAAGAATCCAACCTCCAATCTTGATGAACTCAAAAAGACTGCCATACAGCTTCTCCGAGAAGCATTGGAAGACCAACAACTCTTAGTACGAAGACTAGGAGTGAGAGTATCCGAACTTTCAAAAATCTCTGGTCAGGACAGCATAACTAGATATTTCTAGAATAACCCAACATGTGATGCTAATCTTTTGTGTTCCTCAGGCGTAATCCATTCTACAAGTAAATAATCTAAAATTTCTTTTTCTTCCATCCCTAGATTTCTTGCCTCCATGACTGCTATCTCATATGCTTCAATCTCTGTTGGTCTGTCAACGTACGCATATGACTTGTCATATAGATCAAGACCTTTTCTTTGCTGCATTACATGTACAAGCTCGTGAATTATATCAAGATGCAAAATTTTCGAATCAGAGTTTTGTAAATGTTGAAATCCTATTACAATTGATGCATCATCATTTTTTACATACATGTAATGATCACTTTCTTCAACAATTACCTTTGTTTTTAAGAATACATCGTCAAGCTCTTTTTTTGTTTTAAAAACTGTCGTAAGGATAGGTACTTCTTTCAAGCCGTCAAAAATTTCAGAAAGAACATAATACCCAGGAGTAATTTTTCTATTTATTTTTATCATATTCTTGTTTGGTTATCTCAAGTTTTTTCATACGTCTTGTTTCTACTGAGGTCACTATAAGTAAGAAAATGAAAAGCCAAGGTAGAAACATTATTTCTCCTGCAATTCCATGAAATGATTCAAACTCGTTTACGTTAGTGGACACTTTGAGTACAAAAAGAGATAGAGAAAATATTCTAATGACGTTTACACCAATAGTTCCGATTACACCAAGGACAAAATATACAGCCTTTCGGTTTCGTGGTATGTTCATTTTTAGTAAGAATGCCATCATTACAAGTGAGTAGATTATAATGCTGTGAACCCCAGCAGATGGCCAAAATACTTGCAAAGCAAATGGCCCATGATCGCCAACCAAAAGCATGATGTTTCCATGTCCGTTTGCAGTACCAAGATTCAATGAATTTATCAAAAAGACATCAAGCTTTACAAGATATGGAACGACATATTGCAGAGGCCCCAAGGAATCATATGGAAAGAACGCATCAAGTGATAAAATTATAGCAGTACCAAATGAGTATATTGGTCCTGCAGGAGATATTCTTATCCATCTTTTTCCAAATAAAATTGTCATTGATGCAATAAAGAAAATTGCCATAACAACAAAGTCCCACATCCATGACCACGAATCAATTAATTGAACATGATAATTTGGCGCAATAGAAATCAGATAATTATGAAGTCCAAATTGTAGACTAACAAGATAAGTTATCGTAATTGCTGCCAGAGGAATAATTGCCATTAATCTTTTTTTTGGAATGACTAGCTTCAGGCCCACAAGCTCTGCAGAAATAAAGGCCATGGCAAAAAGAAATCCACCTCTACCTTGGTTCCAACTCAAACTAAACGAATCTGGAAAAGCAGCCAAAGCAAATAGCGTTGGGCTTGCAAGTATCAATATTGCAAAGAGCACACTTTTGTTCTGCATTAGTAAAGTACCAATTTGTGGTAAATAAAAACTCTAGCGCCTAGAAAAAATCCGATATAGCTTTTTGTTTTCTTGCCTTTTGTAAATTGCTTTTTGCAAGCCATTCTTTTTTATCTATACTCATACTTTTGCATGCTAAATCAATACCTTCCTCAAAGCTTGAAGCTATTGTTGGTTTTTGTTTTAATGCCATTCTAACTCCCTCGCGTACTTGCCAAACCCCTACTGGAATAGCATATTCGGGTCTTATTTCTCGTAAAACTAGTACTGCTGCCTGTGCTTTGTTTTTAAAAAGATATTCTGAAACGCCTAGTCTTGAAGCAAAATATGCTCCTGCGGTAGTTGGATAATGGTTGAGGCCTCTTATGCCCTCAAAATCAGAACCAAATCCAATATTTCCTTGCGTATCGTACCATGCTTCTTGCATCTCAAACATCCACCTGTTTGGAAAGATAATAACTGCAAAAAAGTTTCCAAGATGGTTAAAGGTGAACACTTGATGGCAGTCAATAATACTAAATTGCAATATTTCCTCTATCAATGATTTTGATATCATATCATCGGTTGCAGTTATGCTCCATCGGGTTGGAACAAGTTTTCTGTTTTTGCCAAACATTCCAATGCTAAAGCATTTTTGAATTCGTGTAACCTCTATTCCCCTATTGTAAAGCTCTAAAACGGACTCTTGTGCCAATAAATCCTTATCGTAGAAAATTTTTTGTATATTTTTATCCGAAGTAGAATTTGAAAATTTGGTATTCTTGACTTCACCTATTGGTCCAAAAGGAGGACTTTCTCCATCAATTGATGTAGTAGGAGTAGTGTTTCTTAAAAATTCAATATCTGAATCAATTGGGTGTGATGCCATGGCTACCTCTTGGAGACTTTCAATGTATCTTCCCTCTGGATTTGAAACTGGAATATTTTTTATTCCTCTCACCAAGCTTAGCCTATAGTTTACAATTTCTTCAAGACTTTTTCCAACCCAGTGTTCTGGTGAATCTATAATTGTGGTATCTCCGTGAATGGGAGGAACCATGGGGCCAACAGCCACCCGTGGATAACCATACGAGCCAACAAAGACGGAAGGCGGACTGGAGCCGCTTATAAAGTCAGAGGAAAAGAGGTTGCCATACTTTGACAAATATTCTCCCCAGTTTAATTCTATGGCTTTTCGAATATCTGCAGCAGTGCGATTCATAATTATTATATGAAATCCTGTCTAATAATATTACTTTACGTTTCTTTCTATAAAGAAAAAATCTAGATGATGTTTTAGATCATTACTATGGATTGCTCGCTCTAATGGAAATTTGTGCGCCAGAACTACCAGCATAAATGTTGATGATGTTTATCTGTCCCGCGTCTGCTGTATTCATGACTCCATTTGGAACATGATAATAAACAATCATTTGAGTTCCCGGAGCCAAGGAAACAGGACCGTTAGCTTCTTGCAGACAAAGTGGAAGAGATGGACCTGCCCCGTCTTCATCTATTACAATATTAGTGGAGCTTTGTGTACATGAAGCTCCTGGAGTAACTATCCCACCTGTAGCTTCTGATCCCTTTAGAAATCCACTCTGATCATTTTTTGTATAGTTGAATTGTTTTTGAAAATTTTGGAATGCGCGCGTTTGGTTGCTGTCAACATACCAATTAAAATATGGTATATCAGTATCACGTATTTGTATTTTATCTACTGAGATAATCTTGTCTCCATTATTTGCTACGGCAGCTGCCCCCCATGCGATTCCTTGTGAAGAAGTACCGTTTACCCAAGTTCTTATGCCTTGAACTGCAACGGAGGTTCTTAAGGATTCAGTTTGGAAAAAGCTTGCTCCATATGCCACAGCAGACAATCCTAAAACAATAGATGCTGCTAGTATTATGATAACCGTAATTACTGGTGTGATTGCTTTTCTTTTGTAAGTCATTAAAAATATCTCCTTGTCATCATGTAACTGCTTTACAATTTCTCAAAATGGGCCCCAATGAACGCATTATTATCAATTTATTATTCTTAACAAAACATAAAAGATTGTTCTGCCAGAATTGGGAATTATATGTGTGAACATTTTATTATGAATCAATATAATCTGAGTTAGATTCATGTACCTTAATTGGAAAAGGTAGAGAAATGGCTGATTCGGAATCTTTTGGAATTGAAAAAGGATATGGCAGTCAAGTTATTCCGTGGATGAATGAGGAAGCAAAAAACATGGGCTGGAAGTTTGAAGCAAGGCTTTATGATTATGAAATTGCCACAAAAAATTTTGGTGCCTTTGAGATGTTTTCATGGATTGGCGATCCCAAGGCTGCACGAGATCTTGTAATAAAAGCAAGCAAGCGATTTAAGATCAAAATAATTGAAGGAGGCTACAAAACAAGACACCTTGTTCTAAGGCTTGAGCGAAGCGAATATGGCATAGTTAGAAAGGGCGACAAAATAATAGGAAGAATAGAGTTTTCATCTTCAAGACTGACTGAAAGTAAATGGACGGTAAAGTTGGAAGAGCGAAAATAATTTTTCCATTGATTTAATTCATAAATTTACAAGTTGGTTCTTGCAAGCATCTGTGCAACCCGAAGAGGTTCAGGTATGGAACCCTGAAGGGTCAAGGCGTTTAACAAATTTTTTGTCTCTTCTATGGTACAGCCCTCAATTCTTACATACAAGTCATGCCCTGTATGCAGTGAGAGTTTGGTTCTTTGGCCAAGTCTTTGATATTCTTCTATCTTTGATTGATATGAATCAGGGAAGTGATATTTTATTGCGGCATCGATTCCCTTTGAATCTTCATATGTCACACCAATAATTGGAATTTTTAATGTGTTCCAGAGTTTTTTTATATTTATTATATTGTATAATGAAATAATCAATCCAGAAATTATTACGAAACTGATATCATCTCTTTTTAGTTTTTTGTACATTTGTAAAATGGAGTCAGTCGCATCATTTCCTTCAATAGTAGAATGGCCAAAGACAACCCCATCGATGATAAAATCGCGCCTCATCACAACTCCTGCTAGTGTTGAGATCTTATCCTCTTCTCGAAAACTTTCTGCTATAGCAAGTCCGCGTAATCCTTTTTTTTCAATGTGAAGGTGATTCATTTTTTTGTTGTCTGGAAAATTTTCTGTAGACTAGACTAATCACTACGATAAAGATGCCTGTTATCAAGGACCAAGAACCAAATGCAACTATATCATTGATATTCATATGATTGTAATTTTCTAATGTATTAGTGATTATTTTATTTTAGTTTTATTCATTAATCTTTACTAAATCTTATTCATGCTTTAATTTACTTTCTTGAAAAACTTTAGAGTCATGCCAACAATGCTTGAAATAATCAAGGCACCATTCGTGAAAATCAGGATTATCACTGTAGAACATTTCACTCGCATCAACCTCTCCACCACTTTTGGGAAACATCACACATGCCTCTTTTTCATTTAAAACCACAATAACTTGTACATTTTCTTTCATCTTTCTTTCAATTAAACCCTGATCTATGAGTTTTTTGAAACCAAGTTTTTCCAGAATCTGTTTTCTTTCTTTAGGAATTATTGCTGATTCTGAAAATATTGAATTTACTTTGACGCCTTTGTTTACCTTCTTTGCTAACAATTCTAGCAAATCATTATCATAAGAAACCTCAAATAAGATATTATAGATGTATTCATTGGAATTTTTGTAAATCTCTTTCCACTGCTCTAAAATTTTTATAAATCCTTTGATATGCTTGCCAGTTACAAGAGCACCTATTCTTTGAAGAAATTTTTGTGGAAGGTCTCCAAAATCATGTTCTTTAAAGTATTTTTTGTTTTGTGACAAAAAGGCCAGAGATGGAATTTGTCCACAAATTATCTTACCATAGGCAGTAATTCCATAATCACCATCTGACTCTTTACCAATCATATTGGCTTGTGCAAGCCGTCCAAAATTTCGAAACACTTCAGGCACTGTTGCATCAAGCTCTTTTGCTATTATGGCAACTCTTGATTTTTTATCTAAAAGTCTTGAGAGTATTTCAATGCGTTGCTGGCTAGAAATCTCTAAAAATTCCTTGGCAATTTTCTCATAATCGTAATTCACAAACTACCATTACACTATTAGAATCTAAATCTTACTTTATGATTCAGGCCAATTTGAACCACAGTTTGGGCACGTACCCCTTAGGCCCCTATATTGTGGGACATAAATTATGAGGACTTTGTGGGAACCACATCCTTGGCATTGTGTATAATTATGTCGATTCATGTAAGTTCTACATGTATTCATCAACATAAGTCTAACTAGACAAAATAGCTAAGTATTTACTAGATCAGGTAAGTTGATGCTATCAATAAATTCAAGCATAATAAAGCCATGTGTGGATTTGGGTATGTACCTAGGAAGGAAGAACCGTATAAAATTCCTGATGACTTTCTACAAAAAAGTTCTAAAGAACAAATAAAACAATTAAATGATAAACAAGTAAACCAAGTCACCTTTGTAGAAAGGGACAAAACCTGTTGTGTAGGGATAGTAGACATAGTAAATTCCATGGGCATTACAGCCAAACTGGTTAATGGACATCTACGCAAATACTATAGTATTTTTCTTAATACAATGGCTGATATTGTAAGAGATTTTGATGCTGTAGTGGTAAAAAATATTGGTGACAGTCTTTTGTATTATTTCCCAGAAACTTCATACATAGATAACAAAACTGCGTTTAAGAAGATACTTGAATGTAGTCTAACTATGATTGATAACCACACTTCACTTAATCAAAAAATGTACGATGAAGAACTACCAGGTGTAAATTATAGAATAAGCGCAGATTATGGAAATATACAGTTAGCAAGTTCTATTAATTCTTCAAATGAAGATATTTTTGGCCCGACAGTAAATCTTTGTGCAAAGATCAATTCAATTGCAAAACCAAACGGAATTGTGCTTGGTGGAGATCTGTATCTAAATGTGAAGAATTTTGAAGGATACGATTTCAATTTGATTAAGACATATCCCTCTGGATTAAAACTAGAATACCCCGTCTATTCCATGATACGAAGTAAAACCAAAAGATGGTTTTAACTGACAAGGACTTCTAATAAATCAAATTGATCCTGATGGTCTGCCATGTAGAAAGTTATTGGAGTAGAATCAAGTTCTATCCATTCTGATTCTCCTTTATATGGCAAGTAATCTTCAACAGTTACACCACCAGGACCTGATAGCCTAACCAAAAACTTTTTTTTATTTGGAACTTCCATTGGAAGCCTTATGACTTTTCCACGCCTTTCGTTTTGAACATTAATCGTGTATTCGCTGCCTTTGAAATCTGCTTTACCTTTAAAAAAACTCTCGTAGATGTTAAAATGTATAATTTTTATTTTTAACGTACCATATTCCATGTTTTAGAACCTAATTACTATTACAATTAATTATTTAATGAACATTTTGTAAATTAAGAATACAATTTCCCAAAGAGAAAATTCAGATTATTTTTCTCAATTATAGATTAATGAGTTATCGAATAATTTTATTGAATTGTTCCGCTACCAACTATTCGTATGGTTTGCGATTCTGGTTTGAGAATCACACAGATATCACCGTTATCAAATACTGCAGGCTTGCCAAGCGATAGTTTCATTGGTTTGAGCGAAGTGATTTTTGCTGGCCTAATTTGTAATCCTATATTCACAAGAAACATTTGGTTCTCACCTAGTTCGCCTTTGAAAAACTTGTTCTGTGAATAATCTAGTGTAATTTCTTGAGAAACTTGAACGGTATCAGGCATACATAACAGATCTCCCCTTTGGACATCAACAGGAGCAATCCCCTTTACAGAAAGACCAACACGCGCAGGTGATATGGCTTCATCTACAGGATCATCGTGCATCTGAATTGATTTTATCAAAACATCAGAACCTTTGGGCAAAAGCTTCAGATTATCATATGTCTTTACTTTTCCTTGGATTACTTTACCCAAAATGACGGTTCCAACTCCCTTGACATCAAAGCAGTGGTCTATTGAGATTTTGGTCTTGCCATCCATTGTAACAGGTTGTAAGTTATCTACTTCCTTTTTTAGATCGTCAAGCTCAATCAGTTTGTATTTTTCTACAACTGTACCCTTGACCATGGTAAGAAGATTATTCCTATCCACCTCATATGAATGACATAACAATCCTTCTGTTTTTTTAAGAAGATCTAAAGCAATAATTTGTTCGCCAGTGAATTTGTCAAGCTTTGTCACGTAAAAAATGACGTATTCTCCCATATTGATTGCTTGAAAAAGTGGCTGGATCTTTTCTGGAAAACCTGTTGGAACTGTCCATGTTTTTACTATCTCTGATTCTTTTCTATCATATATCGTAAGATCAGTCGAGGTCCCTTTCTTCCCAAAATCTTTAGCAATAGATTCATCACCAATTATGGAATAGTTAATTGATTTCACCGCGAAAACCTATCATGAGACTAGTAAAAAATCTTGTGTAGATTGCCTTTTGTATTGAAATTAACGAATTTTTGAAAAATACGATATTTTAGGGTTCTGACTGGTATCTATTTCATTTTTTCTCTAAGAGGAATGATAAGAGAGGGAAGATTCACCGAGAGTTCTTTTTTACCTATTGGTATTGGTTTTTCATATTGTACAATTGGTGTAGCTAAACTAATAGATAATTCTAGAGTGCCTGCAAGTCTTCCCAGATTTATAGTGGTAGCCTTTTTAATATATTCAAATTATAATTTATTGTTATTTTTATACAAATCATTTTTAACTAAACCGTGATTGAGAAAATTCTCGTTATAATCATCTGATGCGACTACTTAATACTGAGTTAATATTAAGAATCTAAAAGATGGTAATAGTAGTTGCGTCGGATCAACATTTAGGATATGCGAACTCCAATTCTAACAAGTTCAGCGATTTTCTTAGCAACCTTTCTTCTAGAACCGACGTAACAGATTTTGTTATCCTTGGAGACTTTATCGATATGTGGCGCAGAGATATCTCAGGTTTATTTTTAGAACAACATGAAATACTGCAAAAAATTCTTGATTTAAAAACTAAGATGAAGGTCTATTGTATTGCTGGAAATCACGATTTTCATCTTCTAAAACTTACAAACCATAAGTATCCTTTAAATTTTACAAAAGATCTCAACCTCCCAGGTAAGGGAATTACTTACAAATTCAGACATGGTTGGGAGTTTGACCCTATCCAACAGGAACCTTTCATGGAATTATTGTGTCACAATATGTCTGATGAAGCAGGCCAAATAAGATCGGATTTTTGGGACGTGTTTAAAAAAACTCTTGAACATGGTGTTTTGGAAAAATTGGAAGGTATGTTTAGTGGTCATGCTAAAGTAAAGACTCATCTTGAAGAGATGCAAAAGCCACCAAAAGAGCGAAGTTTTAAGCCAAACGATGTAGAAAAAAATGCGTGTTCTAGTGTTAAAGATGGCGAGATACTGATTTTCGGACACACACATAGACCTTTTGTTAATACTGCCAATAACGTAGTCAATAGTGGTTCTTGGATTAGTGATGAGGCAATCACCAATACGTATGTGGAGCTTGATGGAAGTAAGATACGCCTAATACAATACGACGATGGATCAGAGATTACAGAAAGAGAGCAATGCCCATCACCTTAATTTTATACTAATACAGATCTCTGAAAGCACATATATGAATTTTTTATAACCCCTTTAGGCAATTCTTTTTAGTATATAAGAAAATCCGATTCTAGTTCCTCTAACTTTGTCTTCTTCTACACCCAAGAAACTTAC
The DNA here is from genome assembly GCA_964508325.1 of uncultured Nitrosopumilaceae archaeon. Taxonomy (GTDB): domain Archaea; phylum Thermoproteota; class Nitrososphaeria; order Nitrososphaerales; family Nitrosopumilaceae; genus TA-20. The sequence continues at coordinate 10,917 of CAZDTF010000007.1, forward strand.
CCCCATCTCTTTTGGAAGTTTTATTCCTTTAACATGGAGACTTTCCTCAAACCGTCTGAGAAATGATTCAGTTGATGGCGATACAGGTATAGGAAGTATGCGTCTAAAATCTTCAATATACGGTTTTAATGCGTCTTCTGATGACCATTCTGTGACCCAGCGACCGACAACAAAATCAGGTGTAACTATTCTTATCTCATCGTGAAAAGGAGTAGGATCATCAAATCTGAACAACCTTTTTGTCACTTCAAGATCTGATTTGCCAGTAAGCATGTTATTAAAGGAATAACGCAAATCTAATTTCCCACCCTTGTAATCAAAATGAAACACCTGTGATCGTGGAGAAACAGCAGAATCAGAGACGAGCATTCCCTCCCATGTGCCAACCATTTCTTTTTCAGATGGAACATGGCTTAGATCATCATTATGAAAAAGAGTAAGAAGATCATCTTCTGTCATAAAATCTACATCGTAAAGTCTTGACATACTAAAACTGAATAATTCCCTTCCTTTCCCAAAAGAGCCCATGAAAGCTTTACCAATTATCGTATTTTCATCTACCATCTTTAAAAGATCATATGCAGATGAATATGGAAAATCCTCATATTCTAAATGTATTACTTTACCATAGCCTGTGACTTCTTTTTCTTTTGCAATGCTTTTTGCATTTACTATTTGTGGCTCAAAAGGATGGGTTACTCCCCTCAATGTTGTATCATCAACTTTCCAGAATTTTTTATAAAATCCTCCGAAATACCGCAGTATGGTTGTCATGGCATCATAATCTCGTCCATAGAATCCCTTCCAGTACACATCATTGTAAATTGTAAGTGTTTTTGGATCAAATTTCCAATTTTTACCCACAACTATTTGGTCTCCGTCTGAATTTGCAAGTCTTTGGAAGAGATCAGTTCTATGATCAACAACTGCAAACATTTCACCCAACGTTTGAGTTTTGCAAAATCTTGGCTGGGAAATATTACATGTGTTTCCTAGTGACTTTGTAATTTCAGGAAATGACTCCCATTTTTTAATTATCTTACTGGCAGTTATTGTTGCAAGTGCCATAATTGTCAATTGAGGATTTACCCCTAATGGAACAGGAAAGACCGACGCGTCACAGACATATAGATTTTTGAAGCCAAACACTTTACAGTCTGAATCAACAATTCCATTTGTGACATCAGATCCTATTTTGTTTCCTCCCTGTGGATGTGCAGACCCAAGCATTAATGCCCGTGGGTTACTTCTTACAGCTTCTTCTAACTTTGGTATATCATCTTCGGAATCAAGTCTTGGAATTTCCCTGTGCGAAGTAAGGACGTAATCGGCACCAATACTAAACCACATTTTGGCAAGAACCCCCATTCCTTCAGATATTCCACTGATTGTAGAAGTTGAAAGATCATAGTTCACTTTTGGACCTCCACTATAGGTCATCTCAATGGTTCCAACAGGCTCGTCTCGCACCATCACGCCGGCCATTGTGTAATTATCAAAGTCCTTCATCATGAGATCATGCTGCAATCCAAAGTAAGGCATTGCCATAGACATCTGAAATATTGGTATGAATATGCTCTCTATTAGAAATCCTCCGTTTTCTACGCCATTTGTAACACCAAATTCGTGGCAGGTATATGACATTGGAATTCCCCTGTTTCCATAGATCTTGTCTTTGAAATGTCCCATGACAAATGGTGCAGGGTGTAGCGCTAGTCCCATTCCTACATTTATTCCACCTATCCTTGATCTTTGTAGTAGATTAGAAGAAGCAATAGAGCCAGCTGAAACAATGATTATTTTTGCATTTACACGAATTCTATATTGTTCATTGCCAAGCCCGTCAACAAAACTCCCGTCGACGCCAGTTGCCAGGCCATCTTCGTAGGTAATTTTTTCAGCTTTGCAATTACAATATGCAGTATAATCCAAATTTGGATTGTTTAATGCATCATGAATGTATGTTACCAGCATACTTTGTTTTGTGTTATAATGACAACCAAGATGGCAAAATCCACATTTCACACAAGAGTGCAAGCTCGGGTCTGTGAAAGACTGTCCGCAGTTTCTTTCATTTTTGTGGTGTTTGATTGGTTTGCCATTGATAAGGTATTTCTCACAAGCGTTTCTTAGCATTTTTGCATTTTCATTTAGCTCCTCTTCAGTGACCTCTGTTACGTGAATTCTTTTTGCGACTTCGTCTAGTGCCTCGTCCCATTCATTATTTTCAATTAACACGCCAAGCTTTTGCCATTGTTCTCTTACCGGATCAGGAATCCTAAAGCATACTGCATCATTTATGACTGTAGAACCGCCAAGGCAAGAGCCTTGAGCTATAGCTATTTTTAAACTAGAGGTAAAGTTAGCCCCGCCATTTTTCCAGAGGAGGGGAATCATGTCAGCATCTCTTTGATTCATTGATTCTCCGTCATAGTAGCCGCCCTTTTCTAGCACAGCGACAGACTTGCCTGCTTCTGCCAGTTTTGTGGCAAGAATTGCACCTGCAGCACCAGAGCCAATGACACATACATCCACGTTACGAACCACGTCACGAGTGACAACCTTGTACTTTTCTGTGCGACTCTCAAAACTTTCCGTGCCGTAGACGTAGTTTGTCATTACTGCTCCCATGCAAGTTTGTGAGAATGCTCTTCTTTCCAAGGATATCGTGGAACTTGGGGACCGTCATATCCAATCAATTCCCAAGTCTCTGGTTGGGTGTATAGAATCCATGCATCTATTGTATTCATCAAAAGACCAAACGTTGTTGCAATATCGGTATTGTTCATGTCTACAGTCTCTCCCAGTCTTCCAAAATCTGCTGGAAATCTATCAATATTGTGAGAATATGGATCATCTATAAACGGTATCTTCCTTTCTAGCGAATCCAAAATAATTTCAAATGTAAGATTTTTTTTATCTGACGATTTTACGCCCTTTCTAGTTTCTGTAATGTAAATAACTTCGCCAAACGAGTTTCTGATCATCAAGTAAATGTCTGGATTACCCTCAAGCCAGCTGTCTTGGAATTGTTTTTTATCAAAAGGGATTTCAAAGGTACCGTCATCATTTATCCAGATATTTCCAAGAATGTCATCGCTACGATCCTCAAAAAATCCTTGGTCGCTGTCCATCGCTTGAATTTTTACATTCTTTATAGCATTTCCATTTGTGTCCTTTATACTTCCTTTAATGACAAAATCTGACACATACTTTTTTTCAATATGCAATAATTAAGGATTAGTATGTTATTTTTTTGATTGTTAAGAACGTAATATTAAAATCATAAATTATGAGATAATATTATATGGTATTTAGAATTTAGTTTCTAATTATTCAAATTCCTTTAATTGTGCTTTGGCAGCAGGATCATTAGAATTTATAATCAAATCCTTTAAAGATTTTATTTTTGTTGCCAGATTTTATAACATTGTCTTCTTTTCATCAACTTGTTTTTTCCACTTGCGGGCATAAATGATCAACACTATTACTAGACCTATTAGACCAAGTACACCTATGAGGAATCCCAAGTCTAACAGTGTGATTAGCGGAAATGCAATGGCAATATATTTTGGTTCCAGTGCAGACAATCCCTGAGATGGTGCATTTGCGGCCTGCAATGATAGGTAAACACTATTCACTATGCTATTAATCTTTGACTGTTTTGCAATATCATTTGTCAAGTTACTTGCTTGTACTTTTACATATTCGATGTCTTGAATAGCAGTAGGCAACGAATCGCTATAAACTGCTTTCTTTGCATCTGCTAGGTTACCAAACAATGGTTGCAATTGTGTAGTAGTGAGATTAAGACGGTTTATAGTTGCGTTAATTTGATCAATATGTAAGATTCGCATTTCTTTTACCATACCTATGGTTATTCCGTCAGATTCAATTGCATAGTGATCAGGATGTGTATACAAGTTGTTCACAAAGATTGGGTGAGTTCTTAGAGCCATAATCTTGTCGTCAATACGATCTCTATGATTATCAAGTGTTAATCCTAGAATCTTGACTTGGTCTGGAAAGCTTATAAGGGCAGTACTATAAAATGCGTTTTGTAGATGTGCTTTTGCAGTAGCAAAAGCATCGTCAGTAATTGCAGTTGAGTTGGACACTGCTTCATCTTTATCGTTATTATACTTACTTGAAGAACTTAAATCCATTAGAATTTGTGTTACATTGCCTTTACCGTTATGTATATCATGATTCATTAATAAAAGTGCTGCTTGTAGAGCTTTCACTGCATTTGGATCATTTATTGAATTCTCCTGCCGTGCTTCCATAGTTGCCAGTCCTGTTTGTGCTCTATCAAACCAAAGGCCAGCACGGTTTGCTGCCTGTAGTGCAACATTACTTATTGGTTGTGTTTGCGCAACTGATGTTGTTGGAGTACTAGTTTTTGAAGGATCATCATACAGAGTCATGGAGCCGAGATTAGGATCGGGCCCGCCAGCACCATTTCCAAAGTTACCAGTGGTTTTCATATCGAATAACAAATTGTTCCAGTCATTATAGTCATACATATTCAAGTTGGTATTACCTTGATTACATCCTTTAGACAAAATATTGTAAAGTGGCATATTGGTCAAATTCAAACCGTTGGTATTGCCTTCAGGTTCATAATCAGTAGCAACCCCAGTTTGTGTCATATTATAAGGTGGTGTACCAGTACTAGGACGAAAAACAGTCCATCCTGTGCCTCCTATTCCAGCCTGCTCATTAATCGATCCCTGAATAAGTGCAGCTGCACTACCGGAAGAATAGGTTAAGATCCTATGTGGATTCAGATCTGAACACTGTCTTGAATAACGCATCACGCTTGGATAGTTTGGTTTGCAGTTAAGATCGTTGTTTCCTCCATGACGCAAACCAAGGTTATGACCCAACTCATGCATGAATGTGCCTTCTTGTTGATCTAAGCTTCCAACGCCACCAGTGAAGGGTCCCAATGTAATGTGTATGTCATTTCCCTTTATATCTGAAATTCCTGAAGAGCCTTGGCTTATAGACTGTCTGTTTGATGTAAGGGCATAGTGAAAGACCTGTCGTTTTGCAGTCAAGAGGTCGTGTACACAATTTATCTGAGCTTGGCCTTGGAGTGTATTACAATCTGAGGTTTGACCTGTCCTCTCAGCTTGCGTTCCAAAAAACCATTGTTTTATTTGATTAAAATCGCTTGAGGTCGGTGATGCTACTGGTCCTGATGTCACTCTTTGGTGAAAATTTATTTCGTCGTCTTGATAAACATGCAATAGAATGCCTTGAGCCAAAAATGCATTTTTGACATCTGTAATGGCTTGAGCAGAAAGATCCTGGTCTAGCATTGAATCAAGTTCTACAAAGATTTCCTTTGTACCCACATAACCGCAATTCTGGTCAGTTAGAGGGCATGAGAAATGGTATTGGATATTGTTTACAGTAATAGTTAGGCCATTGTGATTAGGATTTTTCCATTCATCACAAATAGCATCTCCACTAGTACTGTGCTGACATGTTAACTTTGCTGAGAAATCAGGTTGGCTTAGGACTTGGGTAGATGGAGGAAAGATATAAGTTAAAGAACCACTGGCGGGAAACGTCATTATTATGTTATTTGGATTATAGTCGTTTGACCAGACATATTCCCATGCCGAAGCTCCGTTATATGTTATTGTAACTTTATCATTTTGATCGTGGCAACCGTTGGGAACGCAGTCAAGATCGTTTACTTGTAATGAATT
>CAZDTF010000008.1:0-3367 GCA_964508325.1 uncultured Nitrosopumilaceae archaeon
TCATGTAAACATGTCACAGTCAAGCAATGATACTTTTCCAACAGCTATGCATGTTTCTATTTTGTTTAATATCAATCAAGTTATTCCCACACTTGATGAATTGATTAAAACGTTAATTAAAAAGGCAAAAGAGTTTTTGAATTATCAAAAAATTGGTAGAACGCATCTTATGGATGCTCTGCCTGTCAGCTTAGGTAGTGAATTTGCAGCTTACGCTACTGCAGTTGCAAAAGCTCGGGATGCAATAGTTATAGCAAAAAAAGAATTGGAGTTTGTTGCTTTAGGTGGCACTGCTGTTGGAACAGGAGCAAATACTCCTAAAGGTTACAGAGTTATTACCATTTCAGAGCTTGCAAAGATTGCGAAATTGCCATTAAAACCTCAACAAGATATGCAATATTCATTACAAAGCAAGTTTGCAGTAGCAAATCTGTCTTCCGCGCTTAGGAATTTAGCAGTTGAGCTTGGGAGGATTTCAAACGATATCAGATTGATGGCATCTGGCCCAGTTGCAGGACTGTCAGAAATCGGTATTCCTGCAGTTCACGCTGGTTCTTCCATAATGCCAGGTAAAGTAAATCCGTCGCTTGCAGAATGTATGAATATGATTTGCTTCATCGTAATTGGAAATGATTCTACTGTTGCACTTGCGGCCCAAGCTGGTCAGTTTGAGCTTAATGTGATGTTACCTGTAATGTTAAAGTCTGTTTTAGATTCAACAGATATGCTAAGAAACTTTATTCCTATTTATTCTCATAATTTGATTAATGGCTTGTCAGCAAACAAGGAAAAGCTTCGTCAGTATATTGAAAATAGTCCAGTAATAGTTACTTTATTGGCACCTAAGCTTGGTTATCAAACATCCGCAGAGTTATACAAAGAATCTTTGAAAACTGGCAAGACAATCAGACAACTGGTTATCTCAAAGGGATTGATGAGTGTAAAAGAAGTAAATTTGTTCTTGAGATAGAAATGGCAAAGATTTGGGTTGAAGCATATGGGTGTTCTGCAAGCTTTGCCGATTCTGAAATGATTTCAGGTTTAATTCTAAATGGAGGTCATTCTCTTGCCCAAAATGCCACTGATTCGGATTTGAATCTTATTGTTACCTGTTCAGTAAAGGATGCGACTGCAAACAAAATGGTAAATCGAATAAAAAAAATGAAATCAAAACCACTTGTTGTTGCTGGATGTTTGCCAAAGGCAGAGCAATTCACTGTTGAAAGATTCAGTCCAAATGCTAGTCTTCTAGGTCCAAATTCGTTAGGAAAGACTCTTGATGTCATAAATTCAACTCTAAATGGAATAAAAAAGATTGAGCTTGCAGACTCGGATGTTTCTAAAGTTGGCTTACCAAAGGTTAGATTGAATTCAGCCGTAGGAATAGTTGAGATTGCAAGTGGTTGTATGAGTGAATGTACCTTTTGTCAAACCAAATTATCTAAAGGCAATTTACGCAGCTACAGGATAGGCGATGTGATAAGACAGGTAAAACATGATGTTGAAGATGGATGTAGTGAGATATGGCTTACATCAACAGATAATGGCTGTTATGGTTTCGATATAGGAACCAACCTGCCAGATCTTATTGAGGAAGTAGCTAGAATAGAACAGAAATTTATGATTAGAGTAGGTATGATGAATCCTATGTACATGTCAAGGATTCGTGAGGATCTTTTGAAAGCCTTTGAAAATGTCAAAGTCTTCAAATTCCTTCACATCCCAGTTCAAAGTGGAAGTAACCAAGTTCTAAAAGAGATGAAACGTGGTCATACAGCAAAGGTGTTTAGTGATACGGTTGAGGTATTTAGAAAAAAATTTGGAAGATTTTCCATTTCTACAGACATTATAGCTGGATTTCCCTCTGAAAATGAAGAAGATTTTGCGCAAACAATTGAGATTATTAAAGAAGCTAGACCCGATGTGGTAAATCTCTCACGATATAGTGCTAGACCTGGAACAAACGCCGCAAAAATGAACCAAATTGAAGTTTCTGAGATAAAAAGACGAAGTAAAATCATTTTCGAATTGGCAAATAAGATAGCATGTGAGAGAAATTTGGAATGGATAGGCTGGAAAGGAGATGTTTTGTTTGATGAAATTGCTGATGGTATAACCAAAGGAAGAAACTTTGCCTACAAACCTGTAGTTATTGAGGAGGATGTAAAAATCGGACAAAAGATCAAAGTTGAAATTACGAAAGCATCAAAACATGGCTTGTATGGTAAAGCAATAAGCTAAAATTTTTTAGATCGAAGCTTGGATCAAAACTAATCAACAAAGTTTTTTAACTAATTTTGTAAGCAAAAGGGAGTCATGGAATTTGAGATAAAGGAGCCTATTCTTGTTATTGGATTAGGTGGAGCAGGCTGTAAGCTAGCAATAAACGCCAAAGAGAAACTAGGTTCAGAATGTCTTCTAATTAGTAATGATCCAAAGGACCTCAACTATGGTAATTCTAAAATCTTGATTAATACTAATCCAATTCTTAACCCGTCTTCATATCTAATTAGGGGAGTATCATTTGGAGCCCTTGAAAGCGTTAAGGAAAGACTTGATGGTTATTCTACTATTGTCATAATGGCAAATCTGGCAGGAAGATCGGGTGCTGCATTGGCACCTATTCTCTCACAAGTTGCAAAAGAGATGGGTAAGAATGTCCTTTCTTTTGTTATAATGCCATTCAAATTCGAAAAAGATAGAATCTTCTTTTCAGGGGTATCATTAAAGAGATTGAGAGCCAATTCTGACTGTACTATAATAGTTGATAACGATGCGATACTTGACAGCAATCCGGATCTTACTCCTGATTTTTGTCATATCATAACTAATGCAGCTCTACTAGAAGTAATTTCATCATTAAGGTCCTCATCTCTTCCACTTAGGACTAACATACTTTCTACCAGTAAAGAAGACCAAGATGTACAGACCTCCTTAAGAGATTCTATCAAAATGCTCTATGAAGATGCACCACCAAATAGTGTCAAAAGTGCAATGTTGTATGTAATGGGTGGAAACAAGGTTTCCGTAGGAACACTGAATTCCATGGTAAATACAATCAGTGGTATCTTCAATGATGATAGTACTAGGGTAAGTCTTTCTGTGATGACAGGTGAAAGTTCTAAAGTTGTTTTGCTAACTTCAATAGATGGTGAAACAAGGTTTGACAAATATGATCCACTCGGATTTATTCCAAAACAAAATACGTTGGACTGGGATGAACCAGAGTGTAGCATTAAGTTCGATCTTGATTTAACACAAATAGAGTAGAGTTAATCTTTCTTTTCCTTTTTATCAGATTTTGATTCCTTAGGTTTCTCTTCTACTTTCTTCTCTTCTTTCTTTTCTTTTGGTTTCTCTTCTACTT